>CAYUPV010000007.1:0-34693 GCA_964445885.1 uncultured Methylococcales bacterium | reverse complement strand
GCTGGGGATCAGCGCCCGTACGCTGTCCAGGTGGAAGGACGATACCGGAAAGATCGTAAGCGCCAAGGAATCAGCCCGATGGCAAGAAGGGCTTGGATGGGGGTTTTCATCATTCAGTCTCCGTCAGGGGGTCACATCGACAGGGTTGATCCAGGTCCGCACCGGAAAATCTCCGCTGCCCTGGCTGCGGGCTTCCACCCGGATCAGGTTCGTCCCGGGGTAGCCGGTGGTATCGAAGGTATAGGCCGCCACGCCGTAATCGCGCAGCAGGGTGTATTGATTGCCGGTGGCCGGCCCCTTGAGCCAGTAGCGGTATTCGTAACTGCCGCTGCCGCCACTGGCGGTGAATTGGACTACCGTGCCCTGAACCACGGGAAAGCTGCCATTGACCGTGGCGGTCACGGCAGTGGCCGCCCCCTGGGGATTGATCTGGAGGGTTTTCCAGAAGCGGACGGGGGTGTCGGTGCTGCCCTCTGATTGCGGGCCTCGATCTTGATCACGTTTTTGCCCAGGCGGCCGGTGGTGTCGAAGAGGTAGGTGCCCGAGGGGGCGTAATCCTGGAGCAGGGTGTATTGGCTTCCAGTGGCAGGCCCCTTGAGCCAGTAGCGGTATTCGTAGCTGCCGCTGCCGCCACTGGCCACCGCTGTCAGGGTGACGACAGTGCCTTCGGGGACCACGGCCGAACCGGTGCTGCGGGTCAGGGTCACGGCGCTGGCCGGATCGGGAACCCACATCGCCAGGGGTTCGCCGTCGAGGTAGGCGTATTCCCTGAGCCAGTGCCCCTGGGCGTCGGTTTCGGCCAGCAGCTGGCCGCCGGGAGCATAGTGATAACGGATTTCGATGCCGGCCACGGTCTTTCCGCTGCGCCGGCCTTGCCCGTCGTAGGTGTAGCTGGCCAGAAGGCCGTTGCCGCTGTGCACCGCGCTCAGGCGGTGGCTGGCGGTATAAGTGAAGGTGTGGACGCCGTCAGCGATGAGCTGACCGTTGGCATCGTATTGGAACGTCATTGGGATGGCGCCCGTGATTTGTTCCAGGCGGTTGCTGCCCAGGGCATATTGCAGGTCTTGAGTCAGGCCGTTGTGAGTGCCGGTCAGCCGGTTGCCATTGGAATCGTAGGCATAGACCCGGCTGTCGGTGCCACGGCCGGCGCCGGTCAGGCGGTCGAGGGGGTCGTAGGTGTAGGTGGTGGTGCGGTTGGGATCGAGCCGGTCATTGAGCAGGGTGAGGTTGTCGGCCGGGTCGTAGCCATAGCCTTGGTCGAGGACGCTGCCCTGGAGGTTACCGGTGAGGCGGTAGTCCAGGTCGTAGCTGAGGTCGAGGGGCAGGCCGTTGCCGTAGATGAGACTCTGCAGGGGTCCGAAGGGGAGGTAACGGAGGGAGTCGGCGATGAGTTGGGTGACTCCGTTGAAGGTCGCGCTGACCCGGTCAATCTGGCCTGCCGGATCATAATGATAATCGACCTGCCGGCCGCTGGGATAGGTGATCCGGGTGAGGCGGCCGGCGCCGTCGTATTGGTAAGCCAGGGTCGTGCTGACGCCATCGAGGGTGCGGGTGTGGCGGATCAGATTGCCGTAGGGGTCGTAGGCGTAGTGGTGGGTGCCGGCGGCGTCGATGCGGGTGGTCAGGCGGCCGATGCCGTTCTGCCCGGCGCCGTTTTCGTCGTAGCGGTAGATGACGTCGAGGCGGTTGTCGGCATAGTCGATGCGGGTGAGGCGGTTGAGCGCATCGTATTGGAAATGGACGACCTCGCCGGCGGCATCGGTCCGTTGGACCACATTGCCGGCGGCGTCATACTGGTAGGTGGTGATGCCGCTGTCGGGACTGTCGAGGCGGAGGATTTCCCCCAGGGCATTGGGCGTGTAGCGGGTGACCAGGCCGTTGGGATCGGTCACCTGGATCACCTGGTCGAGGGCATCGTATTCGATCCGGGTCACCTGCTGGTCGGCGTCGGTTTGTTCGACCAGACGGCCGAGGGCGTCGTAGCCGTAGTCTGTGCTGTGGTTGAGTGGATCGGTTCGGCTGGTGAGGTTGCCTTGGGGGTCATAGGTATGGCTTGTGGTCTGGCCCTGTGCGCCGATGACACTTTGCAGCCGGTTGAGGCGGTTGTAGACCTGTTGCCGGGTGTGCGTCAGGGTGCCGCCGGGGTCGTAGCTGTCGATCTGCGTTCGGTTGCCCATGGCGTCCAGAGTGTAAACCACTTGATTGCCGAGCTGATCCTGGATCCGGGTCAGGCGATGGGCAGCGTCGTAGGTCAGGCTCAGCGCGGCGCCCGTGGGCAGGGAGATGCCGGTCAATTCGCCCACGGCATCATATTCATAGCGGGTGATCTCAGTCCCCCTCTGAAGGGAGGCAAGCTTGCCGCGTGGTGTCCAGGTCAGGGTTTTGACCAGGCCGTTGGGGTCGGTGTTGGAAAGGGGGTGGCCATCAGCGTCGTAGCTGTCGATGGTTGTCACGTGGCCCAAGGCGTCGGTGACGCTGCGCAGCTCTCCGGAGGTCGGGTCGCCGGAAGCGATCGGGTAGTAGGCGTAGGTGGTGACGTCTGTCACGTCGGTGCGTGGTCCGTCGGTAGTCAGCACCTGCCCGAGGCTGTTGTAGGTATAGGTCCAGCGCCGGGAGGTGCCGGTATCGGTATCCGTAATGGTCTTGCTGAGCAAACGACCGAGGTTGTCGTAGCTGAGGGTCGTTTTCCGGCCCGTCTCGTCGATTTCGTCGGGCAAGCGGAAGTCTGGGTTCCATGTGGTGGTGATGGTGCGTGCCTGCGCGGTACCAGAGGCTTCCGTGCGGCTGGTTTCCAGACCGAGGCTGTTGAATTGATAGGTGGTGAGGTTGCCGTCATAGTCGGTGCGGCTGGAAACAAAGCCGTTGGCGTCGTATTGCGTTTGCGCGGCCGCATCACAGAGATCGCAAGCGCCCCCGCTGACCGTGGTCATCTTCTGAACGCCGTGGAGGGTTTGGAAGGTAAATCTGCGCTGAGTCCCCAGTGGGTCGGTGATCAGCGTTGTGTTCCCGAAGTAAGCGAAGGTATAGATGCGTACCCCATTGGCCTGCTGGGAGCTGATGGCGCGTCCGCTACTGTCATAACGCCAGGTCGCATGACGGTTGCCGTTTTCGTCGATGATGCCGGTGAGCGCGTGAGGGAAGCCGGCGTTCTCGTAAACATACTGGCGCGTTACCGGCTGACCGCCGACGGCGGGTGGCGGCTTGACGACGCCGGTAAGGTTGAACGCGTCATCATACTGATAGGAGTATACGTTGCCGGCAGAGTCGGTTGCCGATGCCACAGTTCCCTGGTTGTGGTAGGCAAAGGTTAGCTGATGCCCCAAGGCATCGGTCACGGTTTGCAATTGGCCCGCGGAATTGTAGCTGAGTGTTTGCCGGTGACCACCGTGGCTTTGCAGCCGGATCAGCCGGCCGGTGGTATCGTAACCTTCATCGATGCCGTTGCCGGCATGCAGGACATAGCCGTTGCTCGAGGATTCGACCCAATCTGTTACGTCAGCGTCATTGGAGAAGGTATACGGGGCTGATGTGGAAATGGTGTTAAACGTCTCGACACGTCCATTGGGCCGGTAAGCGTATAACGTGCGAAAAGGGGTGCTGCCGTCACTGACGGCCGCGCTGAGTAGTAGCCTGCGCTCGTAGTAACTGCTCCAGCCGGTGCCGAAGCTGCCGAGTTCGGCGGAGTTGCTGTTGTAGTAACGCTCCAGACGCAGCGGGAACGGCCCACTGCCTGCCTCATCGGTCTCAACCTCGTAAACATTGCCGTTGGCGGCATTGACCGGATCGGAGCCGTTTTGCGTTGGTCCACCACCGCCGTCACAAGGCTGGCAGCGTTGGCCGCGGTTTTTCTGTGGGATGGGTGTGTTGTCCGGGGTACAGACATTGCCATTGAGGGTATATCCGGCAGGACAGGTTGCGGTGCCATAAATGCCATCTCCACCGCCGCACTGTCCCGTCCAACTCAGTCCCCCAAAATACCCTGTAACCGGCCCGTTACCGGACACTTTGAACAGGTATCCGCAATGCAGGCTGCCGTAAGGCGAAACGCCCCAATGGGGTTGATAATGGTTCCAGTCATTGAGGACTTGATCGCCGATGGTGTCGGAGGCGCCATCGTTGTAATACGCGTCATTGTCGTAAAACGGCGCCGAGTAGATTTGAACGACAGATTGATCAGCGAACGCTGATATCGATGCGAATGGCAGCAGTGCATGGAGTGCCAGTACCAGCAATGCCTGCCTTATCGTCCATTCCCGGTCCATCAAGGCACCTTGGCGCCACCGATGATGAAAGATGGTTGCCTTTGTTGATCGCTGTGGCTACTGCCAGTCAGATAGCTCATCGTCCAGCTTTTCTAAGAATCGCGACATGCCAGGGATCCACCCCTGTTGAAACGGCTTGCGACATTGCGCAACGATAAGACCGGGTTGGTTGACCGGGGATGCGTTGCGTTCATTGGGGTCGCCGACATTCTTTTCAGGAATCATGTTTCTGCTCAACAGTCCGTATCTTACCGCCCCGATATGGGTCGCCTGTCGTTGTCACAGATTTATTCAAAAGTTTAAACGCTTGCAAATCAGCAAACAGTGACTGGCTTCTTAAATTCATGAATTATCAGGATGCTTCAGCCCGGAATACTGAACAATCGCCACCGTGTTGGCCAAGAGAACACGGGAGCCCGCAGCCATCGACCAACCAGTACCCGTTGTAGGTCGATTCCATCACCAACCCAGCCATGCTTTCCCTGAAGGATTTGAGTCATTCTTTGAGTCTGTCCAGATCAATCCCAATCCGTTTTCGGAAGCATAGGATCCGGGATGCCTCATTCACCACTAAAACAAGATTGTTGGTCTGCTGACGATGGAATAGTGTACGCCAAAAATTTTGGCAATTTACTGCATCGTGTAATTGCCGGCAGCATAGGCAATGGCCATGGCTTCCCGGCGATTGGGAATGGTGTCGCGGTAATACTCCAACGACTTGGCCAAAGGACGGCGTTGGATGCGAGTGATTTCGGAAAGGTCGCCCTTGGGTGATAGCGCCTGCATCTGCTGGAGAACGGTATCGCCACCCAGATAGATTTGCCCTTTCAGGAGGTTCCAGAGACTGGGCAAATCCACCACGCCCACTGGGAAATAGATAGACTGTCCCCCTGCTTTCTACTTTCCGCGTAACAACACCGGGCACAACAGGTAGCCGGTCACCACCCCGCCGGTGACGGCGATGGACAATGCCTTCAGCGCCAGATTGTCCGCAAGGCCCAGGGCGGCAAAGGCCGCCACTGTCGTCAGCATCGAAGCGCCCATGGCCCGGTAGGTCTCCACCACGTCCCCGGCCCTTCTCTCTGTGTAGAAAATACCGTAATCGACGCAAATGGCAGCGGCGAGCATGGCGGCGATCAGATGAAAGAAACTGACCGGCTGCTCGAGCAGGGAGAAGCTGGCAAAGATGAAAATCAGACCGGCCAGTCCCGGCATCAGCACCAGGGTAGCCCGAACCGGAGAACGATAGCGTAACAACATCAGCAGGAGAATCACCCCTACGCCACCGCTCAAAGCGACACTGGCGCGCTTGCGGTAGCGTTCTGCCAGGGTGTTGATCTGCTTGCGCTGGCTGAAATAGCGGATTCCCTCGAGGTCTGACAGGGTGCCCGCCACGGCTGCCGGATCATGGGGACCCAGCCACAATGCCAGGTGCACCCCCTCAGGACGCTGGTCGATCTGCCCCGGCAGGATCTCTTTGAGCTGTGAATCCAGTACTTTCTCCGGACCCAGCCAAAGTTCCGGTGAATCCTGTGGCAGTGATAATCCCAACGCCTCGACCGCCAATCCGTTTCTGCTGAGAGCGTCACGCCAGGCGGCAATGAATTCCGCTGTGACATGTTGGCGATATTGCTCCCAGTTGGCCCGTTGCAAGCGTTTCGACACCAGCCAAGGATAGATGCCGTAATAACGGGTGAGCTTGCCCTCGGATTTCAAGCGCCGAAGAATCCGGGTAGCGGCTTCCCCGCGTTGCAGTGCCGTCTCCATATCCTCAGCCTGCACCAGCACCGCCCGCCCCGGTTCGATTCCTCCAAGACGCATCCGCAGCTCTCTGTCCTCTTGCCGCAGGCGGGCATCGATTCCGGCCAGACGTTCCAGATCATCCAGCCATTGCAGGCGTGGCAGCAGCAGCAACGCCCCGACCATGAGCGTCCCCAATGCCGCCCGCATCAAACGCGTATGACTCTGGCACCAGCGCTGCCAGGCGTCGAACATCGGCAGACGCGACGGCCCGGCCAACGCGTCGTTCAGCCAATGCGGCACTACAAATAACGTGGTCAGCAGCGCCGCCACGATACCTGCCGCCGCGAATACCGCGATCTGCTGAAACCCTGGGTAGCCGGTGGCCGCCAGGGCCAGATAGCCGATCACCGTCGTGACCGCGCCCAGGGTCAGGACAGGCCAAAGGCGCCGCGCCACCTCATGGGCCGACGATCCGTTACGGCAATGAGCCAGCAGGTGGATCGGATAATCGACGCACACGCCGATCAAGGTCGCCCCCAGGGCCAGGGTTAGACCGTGGACATTGCCAAAACTCCACTGGGTGGCCAGCCCTCCCGCAGCGCAGGCGAAACCCAACACCAAACCGATGGCAGGAAAAGTGCGCCAGGAACGGAACAGTACCAGCAGCACGGTGATCACCCCCAGACCGGATGCGAGCGTGACCCGGTTGACGTCCTGTTTGATACGGCGCTGGGCAGCCACGGCAAACACCGGCACCCCGGTCATCCGCAGCCGGTATGCTCCACCATGGCGATGATTGAGTTTCGAGAAGACCTGTCTGAGCGCCTGCTGGAACCGTTGCTGGTGCCCGGCATCGAAAGGCTCGAAGCGGGTTTCCAGAAGGATGGGGAAGAAATCATCCGGTTGCCTGGAAATCCTGTCGAGACTGTCCCGCCAGTCGGCAAAGGCATGCAGGGTCAGCAATAGAGGATCATGGGGTGCAATCCTCTGCACCAGATCGCCAAAGGGAGACAGCAAGGCGCGTTTGAGCCCTTCGGCCCGCTGACTCAGTGTATTGATGGCCAGCAAACCCGCCGCCTCCTCCGGATTCAGACTATAGATCAACGGAGCATAGGGAGCGTATCCAGCCATCACCTCCGGAATCGAGAAGGGCGGCTGAAAGGCCGGCCAGACCGACGTCACGCCTGAAATGTCCGCCACTGCGGTGATGAATTGGCGCGAAAACCCGGGCAATCCGGTCTGCTTTCCAGGTTCGGCTTCCAGCGCCAGCAGGTAGCGGCGGGCGAACACCGAACGCTGGAACCGTTCCACCAGTTGGCTGCCGGGATCGGAACGGCCCAGGAAGAACACCGAAAGCCGGGTCTCCAGACGCAGTTGCCATGCCAGCAGTGACAGCATTGCCGCCAGCAGCAACAGAATTCCCAGCCGCTGCTTCATTCCCCCGCAGCTTCCCTGACCAGGCGGGCGATGGTGTAGGTCAAGCGGGCACCCCGGTCGTCCAGGGTCATTTCCGTGACCGTATGATCACCGTCTTGTTCGGTGATCTCGAGTACCTGGCGTTGACCCTGCAGATCGCCGCGCAGGGAAACTTTGCTGAAGGGGGCTGTCTCCGGATTTCTAGGCGTGAGCTCTAACGCCCACCCTTGTTTGTCCTCGCGATAATCGAGACGGTAACGACGCCGGATGGGATCGAGCTCTCCCCGCAACAACTGCTGCATCAGGATAATGCCTTCGAGCTGGGGCACCGGGACTGGAAGTGATACTCGATGGCGTTCACCCGAATCCGAAGCGTAATACAGAAGCTCCTTCGGTGTGGCGATCATGATCACCCGCTCAGGCGACAATTGCAGCTTCACCAGGGTTCCTTCCGGATCGGCAAGCAGATAACCACTGCCTTGCCAGGGGTGGGACAGCAGTGCCAGGCTCCGTGTTTCCTGATACCGCAACTGGACCGGTTCGGTCAACCTCAGCCTTGCTGCCGGATCGGCGGCACAAACCACCGCACACCACCACAGCAACCCACACAAGACCGTTATTCTTCCCACAGGCGCCTGCCATGTCTGGCAATGACCAGGAAAGTCTCATGGGGTAGAGGCATTTCGCCCAATTCCCGGAAGCGTTGGCGCCGGTACAGGAATTCCCCCACCACCATCAGCAACATGATGAGATAGATCCCGAGACCGTGAAACCACAGCCATGCCCGTTCAGCCCCGCTCAGGGTCAGCGTCATGGAAATGCAGGCCATGACCAGAAAGGAAAGGCACCAGAGCCAGGTCAGACGACGGAGATAGACAAGCAGGAAGGGAGGAATCTCGCTGTACTGAAGACGCACCATGCGTTCGATCAGGGGGGGAGGATGGATGAGGGTGCGTCCGAACCCCCAGGCCACGAACAGGAAAGCCACGGTTGGCACCCAATGCGACACCGAGGACCCCAGGGTCAGACTACCAGCCGCCAAAGACAGCCCCAAGCCCGCCAACAACCAGCGCATTCGCCCACGGCTCCTGCTCGCCCGCCATAACAGTGCCGAGGCAATCACCACCGGAATCACACCTCTGCCGCCAGCGGTGAGACTCTGAAGCAAAAAGGGATAAGCCAGGAACAAGATCGCGAACGCGGTACCCGGTAACCATCTGGGCATGTCAGGAAGTACGGCGGCTGGCCACGAATTCGGCCAGGGATTTGAGAGAAGCAAAAATCCTGCTGTTCCTGTCGTCGTTAGAGACCAGTTTGATGCCGTATTTGCGATCCAGCATCACCCCGATTTCCAAGGCATCGATGGAATCCAGACCCAGACCTTCGCCGAACAGGGGGGCCTCCGGGTCGATATCCTCGGGGGTCACATCCTCCAGATGCAGCCCCTGGATCAGGAGCTGCTTCAATTCTTCGATCATTTCGCTCAAGGAGATCTCCACCATGATTTACTAAAGTTCAGTTGACAATCTTGCTGACCCTTCCGTTCCTGAAGTGCACGACGAAGGTATCGAAGCGGGAAGCCCAGTAACGCCATTCGTCCATATCCAGAGTCGGCGTCTGGGTGATGGGTGGATAACCAATGGCAGTGATCACGGCTTTCTTCGACATCCCTGGAGCTACCTTCCCCTCGAGAACGAGTTTGCGCTCGGCCGGGGTGAACTGTTGCAGATTCACTTTCCGACGTGCCAGCATCTTGTGAAACGCCTTGCCGATACTGTCACCGGTATACTTCTGCACATTCTCTATCTCGATCCGGGGGCCGTCCGGCAAGACCTGAATCACAAAGCCCTTCCTGCCCCAGCTCACCAGCTCCACCTGGCTGTTGACCGGCAGCAGAAAACCTTTTCGGTAATTGGTGGTGCGATGACGCTTCTTTTCATACTGGAACGAATACTGGGTGTAATATTTCCCCCCCAGCTCGATATCAGGAGGCAGATTCGCTTCCGCACCCTTGAATGCCTTGGGGCATCCTGTCAGGCCAAACAGGAACAAAAAACTCCCCAGCAGAACAATGATGGTGCGCAAGGTGGAAAAACGTGTGGTCATGTTCCCCTCCGTCGGACGTATTCCGGTAAATTCTGCCTAATCTAGCACATTACTCTCGATCCGTAATCGGGAAAAATGCTCTCCGGCATTGTATCCCTGACAGGCGTGTTCGTTGGCTTCCCCTGCTTTCGGATAGAATAACCACAACATTCACACAACACGACCATGGCCATGCAATACTCCACGCTGGGCAGCACCAAGATCCAGGTCAGCCGAATCTGTCTGGGCACCATGACCTTCGGCGAACAGAATACCGAAGCCGAAAGCCATGCGCAGATGGACCTGGCCTTCGAACGCGGAATCAACTTTTTCGACACTGCAGAAATGTACCCGATCCCACCCCGGGGTGAGACCCAGGGCCGAACCGAGACCTATATCGGAAGCTGGCTGGCGAAAACGCGGCGCCGGGACAAAATCGTCCTGGCCACCAAAGTGACGGGGCCGGGAGACTGGATCTCCCATATCCGCGGCGGCCCACGCCTCAATGAGAAACACATCCGCCAGGCACTGGAAGGCAGCCTGAGGCGACTCGGCACCGATTACGTAGATCTGTACCAGATCCACTGGCCGGAAAGAAGCACCAACTTCTTCGGCCGTCTCGGATACCAGCACCAGCCGGAAGCGGATGGCGTCGCCATCGAAGAAACCCTGGCGGTACTTTCCAGACTTGTGAAAGAAGGCAAGGTACGCACCCTTGGGATATCCAATGAAACGCCTTGGGGGATGATGCAGTATATCAGCCTGGCAAAGCAGCACGACCGGCCCCGCATCGTCAGCATCCAGAACCCCTGCAACCTCCTCAACCGCACCTTTGAAATCGGGCTGGCAGAAATCGCTCAGCGCGAGCATGTGGGCCTGTTGGCCTACTCACCCCTGGCATTCGGCGTACTGATCGGCAAGTATCTCGATGGCGCCCGTCCCAAGGGCGCCCGCCTCACATTGTTTCCCCATTATGCCCGTTACAGTGCCCCCCACATAGACCCCATCGTGCACCGTTACATCGAGCTGGCCCGCAGCCATCATCTGAGTCCTTCCCAAATGGCCCTGGCCTATGTCAACACCTGCCCCTTTCTGACGGCCAATATCATCGGCGCCACCAACCTGGCGCAACTGGCCGAGGACATCGACAGTATCGTTATCCAATTACCGGAGGAAGTGCTTGCAGGGATCGAGGCAATCCATAAGACTTGCCCGAACGTGGCACCTTGAAAAAAATGCCGCATTTTTGGGGTAGGCTGGAAACAAGAGAGCCCGGCCTGGAGCCGGGTTATTGACAGGGGCTGGCTAAATGGTGACCCCTTCGGAAGGAGGTAAGGTAGATTTGACCGGAGTATAATTGGACTGAGGGATTTTCTCTTTGCCGAGGAATATATCTTTATACAGGAGTAGAGTCCGATGAAAAAAATCTGTCTGCAAATAACCCTGTTTTTGGTCGTATCCGGTCTGTTTACCCCCGGGGCAAATGCCGGAATCTTTGACACTTCTGATTACGACCAGTGTTTGATACAAAGCCTGAGCGACGTCAAGCTTAATATGGTAGCCAATGAACTGGTGCGTATCTGCGATGAGTCCTACAAAAATACCCGGTTTGTCTCCAAAGAAAAGAAAGCCTACAACCGCTGCCTGGTTGATAATCTGACGAATGTCGAAAGTGAAGTTGCCGCTCAGGAAATCATCAAAGCCTGTGGTCGCCTATATCTGAAATGATTTTCAGAAGACATAAATACGGCAGCTTATCGGACTCAGTCTGATTGATCTGGTCATGGGCACGATCAGAAACCTTGACTCACATCAACTTTCCCGCCCAACTTCTAAGGCGGCCAACAATTCCTGTTTCACCGGAATTGTTTTGATGCAGGCTATAGGTGTTCTTGGAAGCTGACTTCTTGAGGTTGGATGTAGCGACTTCTTCAACCAGCTTGCGGGTTTGTTTTTTCAGGGCATGGGCCTCTTGACAAGCATCCTCGGTGGCCTGCGTGATGCGAGATAGTTGCTGGGTCATCTCATCCAATCGTGACTTGAGTTGAGGAACAAGGGCGTTGTCTTCCTCCAGGGAATTCAACAGCGAGGCCATCTGATCCATTTGTTCCTTCAGGCTCACAATCTCCCGTTCTGTCTCCGCTGTCCCTGATGCCAGCTTGCCCGCGCTGGATGCCAGTGTCTTGGTATCGCTGATCACCGATTCATCGTAAAGCTGCAGTTGTCCAAACACCTTCTGTGAATTCTGGAGTACATTTCTGATGGTGTTGTCCTTGGCTTCCAGATAACTGTCAATGACGAAATCGATGTCCAGAAACACCACTTTGCTCAGCGCCTGAATGAGTTTGCTCATATGCTGGGCATCGTCGTGATGTTTCTGCATGACCAGATCGATGAGGTGATCCAGCATGAAACAGTAAGCTCCCAGATACCATCCCAGGGTCACGCCGTCCCGTTCGTGAGTTCTGCCGATTTTTTTGGTTTCCTCGAAATGCTTCAATCCCAGGTCACCACTGAACAGGATATCCAACCAGTGACTGCGCTGGGCCTTGCGTGATCTCTCCACGGTTTCCTGGGAACCGAAGATTTCTCTCAGTTCCCGTTCCTGAAGCAGATGGGTGTATAGTTCATCCAACATATTGTCGATACCGGGCTCCAGGATATCCTTGACTTGGCGCAGATCAGCCAAGGTTTCCTCATCGATCTGCAGAAAACGCAGTCTTTGTTCAATGATGCTCCGGTCGGTGATGGTGGTGGTCATTTGCTGATCTCATTAGGTGGGTGAAGCGTGGTCCTCATGCTACCGGCTCCAGTCCGGGTAGAAGGAACTGGTGTATTATCGGTCCAGGCTAGAAAATTCTCAATTCCTGCGTGATCCCTGTGCTAATTCCTTCCATGTCAGGAAGCACCCTGCAAACACAAATTTTCCCGCACCCATGCGCTGGCTGTTCCTGATCATTGCTAGCGTTGCCCTAGGTGGCATATTCCTGTGGTTTCAGCCGACTCGCAATACCCATTCCAGCCCCTTGTCGTTCGCCGAATGGGTGGATTACGACACATTCCCATGGCTACCTGCAGAACCCCTGCACTTTCCTGGAGATCATGGAATTCATGTCAGTGTTCCCCTGGAAACCTGGCTGATCCAGGGTGTCCTTTCCACTCCTGACCACCGGACAATGGGTTTTCAATACCAAATCTTTGCACTGACCCTAGAGCCACAAGTAACCAAACGCACCTCTGCATGGGCGACTCAGCGCATTTTTATGGCTTATTTTACCCTAACCGATGCGACGGGTTTTCAGGTCGGGCACCGGGAAGAAAGGGAGGCATTGGGCCTGGTCGAAACCGGCGTCGATCATATTCACATAGATGACTGGAAACTGGAATTTGGTTCAACCGATTTACGAATTTTTGTTGGAGGAAGGGAAAAATACTTACAACTGGAGTTGCAAGCCAAAGCGGATACCATCATTGCCGAGGCCGAATCCGCCGCTCGAATCGCCTACCTCCTTCCCCGTTTAGTCGTCACGGGCAGTGATGGCCACGGACCGGTCACTGGCACCGCCTGGATGGAACACGCCTGGGGAAGGCTACCTCTGCCCGGTGGAGCCGTCTCTCTGCAACGCTTGCAACTTCAACTGACCGAAGGGCGTTACCTGTCCTGCCTGCAGATCCAGCGCCGGGATGCCGGAACGCCGGGCCCCACTCGCTGTATGCTGACATCTCCCTCCGGCAACCAGAAACGCTTGGTGGGAACACGATTGATCCCGGTTTCCCACTGGCGCCAACCCGGGGGAAAGGTCTATCCTGTTTCGTGGCGATTGGAAAGCCCTGAAATGACCCTGGAGATCGAGGCGGTAATACCAGACCAGGTGATTCCGGGTCCACTGTCCTGGTGGAGCGGTTGGGTCAGATCCCTGGACGGATCGGGGAAGCGGGGTGAAGGTTTCATGCAAGCAACCGGGGTGGGACGATGAAAACTTTGTGTCTGACTGTTTTACTGGGTATGGCCTGTGCCGCCTGTCAGCAGGAGGATAAGGTCAGCTACACCCCTATCGGTGCCGTTCCTGCCGCCACTCAGAGGCCGGGTGACCCGGTCAAAGGGCGCGAAGCGCTGCTCAACGAGCCCTATATCACCTGCGGTATTCCGGAATCTGCCTACCGCAAGCTCTTTCCCCCTGCCCCCGCCAATCAGAGGCTTGCCGAACGCAAAGGTCGCAACGCCACCCTGCCCTATCACCGGACCTATTACCGTACCCCTGACGGCGTCGACCTGATTGTCGCCAACTGTCTCAACTGCCATGCCGCCACCATCGCCGGCCAATTCATCGTGGGACTGGGCAATGAACAACTGGATTTCACCCGTGATCTGCGTCTGGAAGCAGAGAGTGCGGGTTTTTACCTGACAGACCCCAAGGAAATCGAAGAATGGCGCAGGTGGGCCAAACGTCTGTCCACCATCGCTCCCTACATGATCACCGACACCGTGGGCGTCAACCCCGCTGCCAACATCACCCTGGCATTGATAGCTCACCGCGATCCCGAAACCCTGGTCTGGTCAGACCGGCCACTGATGGAACCGCCACCAAAAACTCCTCTCCCCTTCAGCGTTCCACCCTGGTGGCGGCTGGCCAAGAAGAACGCCCTCTACTACAACGCCGAAGGGCAGGGAGACCACGCCCGGGCCATGATGCTGGGGGCGATCTATTGCGCCGAAGATGTGGCAACCCTGGAGAGGATCGACCGCTATGCGCCTGACATCCGCGCCTTCTTCGCCAGCATCAAACCTCCAAAATTCCCCTGGCCGGTGGATGAAACCCTGGCCGAACAGGGCAGGAAAGTCTTCGAGTCTCACTGCAGCCGCTGTCACGGCACTTATGGTGAACAGGAAACCTATCCCAACCTGGTGGTGGGTCTGGAGGAAGTGGGGACCGATCCGTTACTGGCCGAAGCCACCACCAACGGCCGCACCGACCGATTCATCAGCTGGTTCAATGGTTCTTTTTTTGGAAAACTGAGCCGGGCCGCCCCTGCGCCGGGATATATGCCACCGCCGCTCGACGGCATCTGGGCTACCGCTCCTTTTCTTCACAATGGTTCCGTTCCCACTCTCGGCACGCTTCTGGACAGCAAGCAACGTCCGACTTACTGGCTGCGCAGCTTCGATACCGACGATTACGATCCCGCCCAGGTCGGCTGGCGTTACCGGGCACTCGATCACGGCAAACAAGGTGCCCAAGACGATCTGCAACGCAAGCGTCTGTACGACACCACCCTGCCCGGTTATTCCAACCAAGGGCACACCTTCGGAGATATTCTGAAGCAAGAGGAGAGGCAGGCATTGCTCGAATATCTAAAGACGCTATAAAGAGGAAAGGTGACAGAAATCTGTCACTGACCTTGGCCACTGTGACGCGTTTCCAGGACTATGCCATCGGTCACACAGAGGGTCCCGATCACTCATTACGCAGAGCCAGGGCAGGCGAAGTCCGCGCCATTCTCCATGCTGGATAGACACCCCCCGCCAGCCCTGCCATCAGCGCCAGCAACACCCCCTGAATCAGCGGCTGCCAGTCCAGACTGAGAGAAAGTTTCCAACCGAAAGCCCGCTGATTGACCACGTTTGTCAACACCCAACCGATCAGGACCCCCACCGGGATGGCCAAGACACCTGAGACCGCCCCCAACAGCCCGGTCTCTGTCACCACCAGGCGCCACAACTGGCCCGGCGTCAGGCCCAGGGCCCGCAGAATACCCAGTTCATGGGTGCGTTCCAGCTGCAGCGCCAACAACGCGCTGAACACCCCGACGAAAGCCACCAACGTCGCCAGCCAGCGCAGCACGCCGGTGACCGCGAAGGCCTGATCGAAGATTCCCATGGACAGACTCAACAGGTTTTGGTTGTCAGTGATCTCAAGCCTCCCATCGGGGAAGAGGGAACGGATTCGACGGCTGACCACAGAAGGATCGACGTCCGGCGCCAGATAGACCCAAAAAGTGGATACTCCCGGATCGTCCCAGAATCGATCATACGTATGCCGGCTCAAGGAAACGATGCCACGCCCGGCGTTATAATCCACATAGACCGCGATCACCTGAAACTTTTGCGCCCCCCGGGCGGTGGCCAGCTGGATCCATTGACCTGCATGGACATGATTGAGATTGGCATAGGGCTCAGACACCATGACAGTCGGCTGGAACTGAAACGCCTGCCAGGGATCGGCCACCGTCTTCTCCACCAGGTCGAAGGTGGCGAAGGCCGAAGGACTCAGCTCATAGGCATTGATTCTGACGAATCCCCGGTCGGTGGCCAGCCGCAGATACCGGACACTGCCGACCCCAGCCACCCCTTCGATCTTCGCGATCCTCTTCCCCAGCGCCCTGGGAAGGGCCGTCCGACCGCTGGCCTCCGGCCCTGGCTGGTAGACGTACAGATCGGCATCCAGGCGTTGTTTGAGCCAGCCTTCGACTGAATCACGGAAACTGTGGATCATCAACGTCATCCCGATGGTGGTGGCGATGGCCACCATCAGCGCCGCCGCCGCCACGCCGGTTCGACTCAGAGAGGCGACCACGGCGCGGGGCGGCATCCTGCCCGCGACACCGAACATCAGCCCCCCGACAGATTGCAATCCTCCCATGATCCATCGCAGCAGCGAGGGCACCAGCAGGGCGCTACCGAACACCATGGCAGTCAAGATGACAAAACCGCTCACGAGCGTCCCGCTCAGCTTCAGCGATATTCCTCCGGCCACCAGCATCAATACACCCACCAGGGCTGTCCACACCCGCCGGTCAACCATCCGCTGTTCCTGGACCGAACGGAGCAGTACCGTCACCGGCTGAACCCTGGCGGCTTCCAAAGCGGGTTTCCAGGCTGCGATCAAGGTGGCTGCCACTCCCAGCAGCATCCCCTTGCCCAAACACCAGAACGACACTTCCAACTGGGCTGAAGGCAGGGGAAAATACACTTCATCAAGGGTACGGGCGAGCAGGCTCAGCATGAACCCGCCGAGGAGAATACCTGCCGCCACCCCCAAAAGGCTTCCCACCATTCCCAGGATCCCCGCTTCGAACAATACCTGATTGCGTATCTCGTGACGGGTCATGCCCAACACTCGGAGGATCCCGAACAAATGCAGGCGCTGCACGGTCATGAAACCAACAATGTTGAAGATCAGGAAAGCTCCCACCAGCAGGGCCAGCAGGCTCAGGGCGGTGAGATTGGCATAGAATGCATCGGTCATCTGTCGCACCGATACGCTGCCGGCTTCCCGGGTGGACAGTTCCACCCCGGCAGGCATCAGGGTCTTCAATGCCGCCAATTCATCGTCACCTGAGACCATCACATCGATGGCACTCAGACGTCCCAGGGCATCCAGGGTCTCCTGCGCGGTCGCCATGTCGGCAATCAGGGTGGACTCAGGAGTCCGTCTGCTGGAGGCCAGCCACCCGGCGACCTTGAGAGTGATCTGGCGCTTACCCACCCGGACATTGAAGGTTTGGCCGGATTGGAGCCCCAGTGATTCCCCGGTACCGCGGTCGATTAACACACTCCCGGCTTCCAGCAACAGGCGGCGCCAGGAAATCGTCTGGTTGGCGGAGGTCTCCAGCCAAGTCGGGGCAAAACGCAGTTCCGCCACAGGATCAACACCGACCAGCTTCAGTCTCCGGTCGCTACCGACTGCTTTGACCACCCCTTCCAGCACCGGCTTCAGGCCCGCGAATCCCGCTCGGCGCAGTGCCACATACAGGGATTCTGGCAATCCAAAGGGGGAGGAGATGCGGTGTGTGGCACGGCCGAACAACGTCTCGGTAGCCCGCTCGAAGGACCGCAGGGCGCCGCTTTCAGCCAGATCGATGGAGACCACCACCGCCACCCCCATCATTACCCCGAACAGGGCCAGCACCCACTGCCAGGGATGGTGTTTCAGAGTGCGAACATTGGCCCGCCAGATCAGGTGTTTCATCCCGGCAGCGGCTCCAGCCCTCCGGGCCGGATGGTGAGAATGCGGTCCGCCCAACCCACCACTTCCTGACTGTGGGTCGCCATGATCAGGGTTCTGCCACGTTCACGCACCAGGGCATCCAATAGCTCGAGGACCTCGCGTCCCGTCTCGAGATCCAGATTGCCGGTGGGTTCGTCGGCAAGAATGAGTGCAGGCTCGTGAATCAGGGCCCTGGCGATGGCCACCCGCTGCTGCTCGCCCCCAGACAGACGATCCGGGAAAGTTGCCAGCCGGTCTCCGAGGCCGAGGCGGGTCAGGAGCGCCAGACATCGGCCCCGGGAAGCATGATTCAATTGTCCATTCAGCTCCAGTGGCAACAGGACGTTCTCCAGCACACTCAAGGTGGGGATGAGATTGAACTGCTGGAACACACAACCGATATGGCGCCGTCGAAACAAAGTCCGATCCCGCTCCGAAAGTTGATTGAGCCGGTGATCACAGACTACGATTTCCCCTTCATCCGGTACATCGATGCCGCTGATGAGGTTGAGCAGGGTCGATTTTCCTGAACCGCTGCGTCCGAGCAGAACCAAGAACTCTCCAGGACGGACCTTTAAATCGATTCCCTTGAAGATGCAGTGTCTTTGACCGGCCTCAAGGTAGAATTTGGCAAGTCTCTCCAATGTCACCATGGTCATGGGGGATCAGAAAAAAGCGCGGCCACCCCGAAACGCCCGACCCAACCTGCCAGCAGATGGGAGACAAAGCGCAGGCTGGCAGGTGTCAATGCCCGCCAGCCGGTCCATATCCGCTGCCACTGGCTTGCTACGGCAGAATCACCCCCAGCCTCGAAGCGGTTCAAATACCCGATGATCGAATCCCTCGCCAATGCTGCATGGCCACAAGCCAGGTTGTCGATGGACTGATGCAGACGAACGATGGTGGCATCCAGTCCCACCGATTCCATGCCCGCCGTCAGCTTTTGATAGGGTTGACCCAGGCCGCTGAGTTCAATGGCCAGGTTCAATCCCAGGATCTCAGGCAGATAAAGCTCGGGGAATCGGCCGATAGCCAGCAGAAAGGCCGGCAGATCGAAGGCTCCGGTGATGAACCTCGAATGCTTGATGAACGCCTCTGACTCAAAGGCTGGAAGATCGATACCCACCGATTCCATCAGGCGGCGGTAGACATTTCCATGATGCCAAAGAATCCTTCCATCTCCCAGTTCATCACGCCAGATCTGCCACAAGCTCCCCCCCACTGCCGGCATTTCCCTGGCAACGCACAGGCTGTGTTGCAACCAGCAACCATCCACCAGAATCGTCGGCGCGAACTGTTCGATGCCCCAGACATAAGCGGCGCGGGAAAGCGTCGGTTGAAACCCGGATTTCGAGCGGGCCCGACAAGCCTCCTCATGCAGATGGTCGACATAGTCGCTGAAGCGCTTCGGGGAATAAGGGAAATACCCTTTGCGCAGCCACCGAGCCCGCGCCAGAACCCTGTCCACCAGGCGCCGTGCGGCTGGCAGGGTAAGCGCAGAATCACTGTCGTTGATCAGCCGGTGATACAGTTGTGGAGGTTTCAGTCTGACCTGCCCACTATGCCTGACCGCAGCTGGCACGGGGTTGGGCTCGTCGCCGCGAGGCAATTCAGGCTTTTCAACCAGTTTCCGCTCGCAGGCGGGCTCAGTGGATGTCTCGAACCATTGCTGCAGCATTTTTCGCTCCTGCTCGCTGAATACTCCGAACATGGGGCCGGCAAACGCCGTGGAGTATTCGAGAAAGCGGCTGGTTGCAGGGTTGTGCAAATCCACGTAGGGGGAATCCAAAAAGGAACGTAGAAAGGCCTCACCCCCACCCGCTGCCAGCTCCCCCAGCCAGTCGTCGAGACTGCGATCACCGATTTTGATTCGGCTGTGGTACCCCTGGGCGTATTTCGCCTTGGATCGCAACATCGCAAGGATACGCTGCTCCGGACAGGTACGGGCAATCCACGCCCGGCACCAGGCGTGGGTCCTTTGCCGGTAGAGGGTCCTGGCTGACATCGCCTGCACCCATTCGTCCCCCTTTTCCGGCCAGGCGGTCAGCAGCTCCCGCGACAGTTTCAGGGTGCGGCTATAATCGGGTTCTTTTCCCAAGGCGAACAAACCGCCGTTCAGTTCTGCATGGGCCAGGGTCACCCCCACCACCGCGGCCGAAAACCGCATCCCCCTCCGGGCAAGCGCCGTTAACCAGCCTATATCCTCCTCGAACCCCGGCGCCTTCTCCCACGCGCAACAAAGACCGCCCCCCCTGTCCTGCCGCGCATCGAGGATAAAGGCCCGCTGCAGATTGAGCAGTCCTGACCCCAGGCCGGTATGGGCGTTTCCGATCGTGACCGCACGATCGAGCCAGCACCCCTCGAGCGCGGCCATGGGTATGAACCAAGCCAGCCATGCTTCCCGCATTCCAGGTGGTTTGAGACTATCACGCACCGCCTCGATTTCCGCTTCCAGCTCAGCATCATCTTGCTCCGCCGCCACCGCAGTCAACCCGGCCAACAGGGGCTCTGCATCGTCGTAGGCAAGCGTGCTTACCGGCTCAGTCATGTCTTTTGCGAAATACATAATCCTCTATCACCAGCAGATCGAGCCCTGAAGTCATGAACAGGGCCACCGCGTCTTCCACTGATTGGACGATGGGTTTGCCCATCCGGTTCAGACTGGTGTTGAGCAGCACCGGCACGCCGCTCAGGTGGTGAAAGCACTGTAACAGTTCATAAAATCCGGGATTCCAGTCACGGCGAACGCTTTGCACCCTGCCGGTGCCATCCACGTGCACCACTGCCGGTACTTTTTTCGCCGCATCGGTTTTGAAGATCAGAGCCCTTTCCATGTAAGGGGACGACTGATAATCGTGGCAATACTGCGGTCCATGATTATCCAGAATGGCCGGAGCAAAAGGACGGAAAGATTCACGGAACTTGACCTGGGCATTGATCCGGTCCTTCATGGATGGGTCACGAGGATCGGCCAGGATGGAACGGTTACCCAGGGCTCTGGGGCCGAACTCTGCCTGTCCCTGCATCCAGCCAACCAGTTTCCCCGACATCAGGGCCTGGGCGACGACCGGGCACAAATCCCCGGGATGGTGTTCGGTATCAAGCCCCCCGTGGCGTAGCAGGGCCTGGAGACGTGGGGCATCGATCCCACTTCCCAGATACGGGGAGAGCAGGCCGGCAGGATACCTCTGTCCGGGATGATCCTGATGCCAGGCCAGCCAGGCAGCTCCAAGCGCGGTGCCATCATCGGCCGGGGCACTGGGCACGTGCAGCTGGAAAAAGGGCGTGTGTTCCAACAAGTGTCCATTGCAGGCCGAGTTGAGGGCGCAGCCACCACCCAGAACCAAATGCTGCGAAGGACAGGCCAGATGGAGGGCGTTGCACAACTCGATCACCAGATCGCTGAAGTAGCGCTGGCCGGTATGGGCAAGATCTGCCATCGCTTCGGCAGCATCACCGGGATGGTGCCCAAGTTGACGCAGCCGCACCAATCCCCGCTCGATTGCCTGCAGGTCCTGGCGAAGTTCCAGACCTTCCACCCACATCATCGACTGCATGAGGGCGTAAAGTTCCTGGTCCAACTGACCATAGGCGGCCAGTCCCATGACTTTCCACTCCTCCCCCGCCAGCCAGTCGAAACCGCACAGTTCCGTCAACAACATATAGAAAAAACCGAGACTGGCGATGCCCTTGGGGACACACACACGGGAAAGCCATCCCCGATGATAACGATAAGCGGCCAGCGATCCCCTTTCACCGAAGGAGTCGATGATCATGCAAGCCGCCTCCTCGAAAGGACTGCTGCCGCAGGCCAGGGCCGCATGACAGAGATGATGGTCGAAATGACGGAAATCCAGACGCACCCCGGGATAATGTTCGGTCACCCGACGCACCAGATTGACACCCCCCAAAGGCAGGCTGGCATTCTGGCAGGCAAGCATGTGAAACAGCTTGTATTTCTCAAGCAAGGTGGAAAAATCCCGATAGCCCGGGGCGATCAGGCCCTTCGGGCTGAAGTAGCCGAGCCAGCGACTTGCCGGCTCATACCAGGGACGTTTGTGAAGCCAGTTGAAGGCGAGAACCCATTCTGCGTCCGGGTCACAGTAGTCTTCCAGCCATTTCAGAATATGGGACAGGGAATCGGGCGGGCAATTGAGCCCACGTTTGTATTGGAGGCAGCGCTCGATGGCTTCCGCAAAGAGCACCTCTCCCGACTCATCGACGATGGCGATCGCCGGATCGTGATAAGTGACTCCCAAACCAATGTAAAACCTGCGATTCATCGCCGCAACCTGTTTTCATGCTAAGCTCATTCAACCATATTACCGTGAAAGTTACATTTGGGCAGGGAGCAGGGTATGGGTTTTCGGGACGCCGTGAACCCGTCCATGGGGGCTCGGACCCCGGCCATCCAGGCCGGGGACGCCCTCAAACCAATACCCTGCTCCCTGCTTGGTTCTTTCATGCTTCGGGGTGAAACGGTGGCTTCATGAGCGTTACCCTGAAACTTCCATGGGGGCCGAGGCAGTAGCCGTAGGGTGCATTGCATGCACCAATGAATGGTGCGTAGAACGCGCCCTACCGTTATCTTTCTTTTTCCGGGGTGATGGCAGGCACATCATGGTCGTTACCGTGAAAGATTCCCTTCCAAGAGGGGATGTTGAGACAGGGGTGGAATTGAAAAGGGATTCCTTCCCTCAGGGTGAGGGTTGGCCTATTCCCTGTATGGGAGGGTTTCCAACCTGACCATAGACTTCGTAGGGTGGGTAGAGCGAAGCGAAAGCCGCTATGTGATGTTTGTTGGGTTTCGCTTCGCTCTACCCAGCCTACAATCTTTCATTCGTGGAGGATGTAAGTCCTTGGCTTTCATCTGACGGAGTGCAACAACTTGTGATGAGCCTGCCGTGAATGCAATGCTGACACTCGCTCCTCTGCTCATTCCCATGTGGAGCACGGGTTTTCTGCTGACAGGTCCTCATCTGTGGTGGCAGGCATTACTGTGGGTGATACCCATGGGGTTGCCGGTGCTAGCCGATTATATGGGTTGGCGCAGCGCCCAAACTTTCCAGGTTGGATCAAAAAACTTGGCCACAGCGGTGGTGGGGGGTATCGCCGGGCTGTTTATCGCAGATGTGTGGCTGTTGCTGGAGATGAGCACCCAGTGGCATTGGAATCTGGGGAGTGGACTGGTGAACACATTCGCCGACCTGCTGGCGGTCAAACTGCTCCTGGGCAGCAACGGCGCCCATTCCAGCCTGCTGGTGGGGCACGAACTGATTCATCGTCCGGGGCGTATCCCCAGGGGCTTGGGTCGGTTGCTGCTGACCCTGAGCTGTTACGACCATTTCGCCGTCGAACACCTCCATGGCCATCACCGCCGGGTGGGAAGGCGGGAAGATCCCGCTACCGCCCGCTTTGAGGAAACCTATAACGCATTCTGGTGGCGCACGGTGACGGGACAGTTCAAAAGCGCCTGGCAGCTGGAAAATCAGCGGCTACGCACCATCCCTGCGGGATTTCCCCGTTATGCCAGGCACCAGGTTCTGCGGGGTTTGGTGGCCGAAGCCGCATGGATCATAGGCATCGGTTGGATATATGGTCCCTCCGCCCTGCTGGCCTACACAACCCAGACGGTGATGGCCATCCGCAATTTGGAGGCGATCAACTACGTCCAACACTGGGGGCTGACACGAGGCAGTCGGGCACCTGGATCCCGCGATGCCTGGTATTCCGACACCTGGTGCTCCACCCACCTGCTGTTGGGCCTGATCCACCATGCCCATCATCACCGCGAACCGGCACTCCCCTACCCAACGCTGCGTCCCCTGGCAGGCAGCCCAAAACTTCCCTACGGCTATTTCGCCCTGATGTTCCTGATCGCCTACCGCTACCCCCGCTTTCAGGCACTGGCAACGGCGGAACTGGAGCGTCTGGGGTTGGGGCCATTCTCCCGCTCAGATCATCACCATTCCCACCACCAGATAGAGCCCCAAAGCCAGGCCGGCCCCCAGCAGGGCGTAGGGGAATTGGTGACGGATGTGATCGATAGGCTCGACCCCGGCCGACAGCGAAGCGATCATGGTAGTATCGGACACCGGAGAGCAATGATCGCCGAACAAGCCGCCGCTGAGCGCCGCTCCCACCAGAAGCGCCGGTGATACTTGGAACACGTCCGCCAACGGCACCGCGATGGGGATCAGGATGGCAAACGTTCCCCATGAGGTCCCGGTGGCGAAGGAGATCAGACAGCCAATGCCGAAAACCAGGAATGGCAGCCACCTGGGATCGAGTTCTCCCTGCAGGGAATTGGCCAGAAAATAACCGGTACCCAGTTCGTGGGTCGTCACTCCGACGGAAAAGGCAAAGATCAGCAGATACATCAGTGGCATGATCACGCGAACACCGTGCCAGACTGGTTGAATCATGGTATCCAGCTGCATCACCTGTTCCCTGTGGTAGTAAAAAATCGTCCCCCCCAGGGTCAGCAGCACCGCGCTGAATATGGCCAGCGGCGCATCCCCCAGCACCAGGAGCAAAATCAGGGCACTGCCCACCAGCCCGGCGATCGGCCACCATAAATGCCGTGGATGACCGGGTGCATCGGCATGAGGGACGATGGAAGTGCCAAAATGGGGCGGTGCGCCCACGACCCGTTTTGAGACCGGAAGCTGCCAGGGCAATTCCAAGCCGGTCAGAGCAACGACGGCGACCAGGATCAGGGCAATCCAGCCATAGAAGATGAAACCCAGTGACTGAATCAGCACCGCAACCGGATGCTCCACCCCCTGGTCCGCCAAAAGGCTGATGATGTAGGCTCCCCAGGCATTGATGGGGATCAGCATGCATTTGGGGGAACAAGTGGTGTCGAGGATATAACTGAGCTTGAGCCGTGACAGCCGGTAACGATCGAACAGAGGCAGGGCAATCAGTCCGGCAATCAGGACCCCGAAGTAGGTTTCGATGAACAATGCCATACTGGTAACCAATGCCAACAGGGCGGGCTTGCGCTGATTCTCGATGGCCAGATGTTCTTCTGTCCAGCGCACGAACCCTTCGGTGGCACCGGATTTCTGGATCAACCCGATCAAGCCACCGATCAACAAGCTGAACACAATAATCAAAATGTTGTCTCGGTCGGACACCACCTGCCACACGATCTCCAGCAGCCGGGGAACGGACTGCGGCAGCCAGCCTTGCTCGAGAATGACAGCGCCGATGAAGACATACAGTCCCAAGGCCAACAGTACGCGACGGGTCATGATCGCCACCGGGATGGCGATCAGGGCGGGAAGCAGAGACAACCAGGTTGACATGATTCGATCCTGTCCTTGTTTTAATGGAAAAGGTGTTATTGTCCTGCAACCGCCCCGGGTGCCGTCAACTCTGATCGACACCGACGATCAGCCCTTCCTCCATCCAGCGATGCAACCACGTGGCTACCTGATGGGCGATATCGGTCGGCAGGTCCCGGTCTGAAAGGGCAACACAGATTTCGGCAAATTCAGACCCTTCCCAGAGCATCCGAAGGGTTTGCGCTTCCGCATCGCCCAGAGAGCGGAAAAACAACTGCAGCCCCCGCCGCCACACCATCCAATTGACGGATGTGGAAGAATGGGGGCAGTCTGGAGGAACCTCCTGTGCCTGCAGGGCTTTCCAAACCCGGGGCACCGGAGTATGTAAAGCCAGCAGCGACAAGCTGGGATGGAGCTGAAACCTCAGTTGCGGCCAGTTCTGGGCCGGTATCGCTGTCAATACGTCAGGTTCGATGGGGACGGTGTCAAGGCAATCGAAGGCAAGGCTCAAGGCCCACTCGAAGGCGGCCATTTCTTCCCATTCCGGTGGTCCGGTGTGGTGGAGAAAATCTGGCAGACGGCGCCCAATCCAGCGGATAGAGAAATGCCCGGAAGGATAAGCTGCCACATAATCGCAGGCCAAACGGGCAAACTGATCCTGGCCCAGCCAACGAGCCAACACAGGGTAGTCGGCTGCCAACGCCTCGATCACCCGCAGGCGATAAGCGTTGCAATAGACTTCCAAGCCAGGTGGCGACAGCTCACCTTGCCCTAGAATGGCTGACTGGACCTGCGCTTGCAGGCGCGTGAGTTCCCCATTCATGCAGTCCCCGCCCAATAGGGGGTCGCGATTTCACGTGCCTGCGCCAATTCCTCCAGCAGCTCGGCCAGGGGGGGGATACGGTCATCACGCTCGATCATCGTTGCCACCGGTCCGAAACGTTGGGCAGCTTCACGAAAAAGATCCCACACCTCGAGCCGGATGGGATGGTCATGGGTATCGATTACCCAACTTCCGTCATCGGTATGTCCAGCCAAATGGAACTGCCAAACTCGCTGCGGCGGCACGGCTTGCAAATAGTCCAGAGGATCAAAACCGTGGTTACGCGCACTGACATAGATATTGTTGATATCGAGCAGAATCAGACAGTCGGTGAGCTCTGCCACCTGAGTCAGGAACTCCCATTCAAGCATCTGGGACTGGGGATAACTCATGTAACTGGACACATTCTCTAATAGGATGCGCCGGCCGAGTCTGTCCTGGACCTCACAGACCCGCCTCACGACATGCGCGAGGGCTTCCTCGGTGTAAGGCAGCGGCAACAGATCGTGCAAGTTGATGCCTCCGACCCCCGTCCAGCATAGATGGTCGGAGACCCACAAGGGTTGCACCCGTTCGATCAGGCCTTTGAGACGGGTCAGATAGTCGCGGTTGAGGGGATCGGTGCTCCCTATGGACAGCGAAACCCCATGCATGGCCATGGGATAATCGGCACGGATGCGGTCCAGGTAATAAAGCGGCTTCCCCCCATCGACGAGATAATTCTCGCTCAGGATCTCGAACCAGTCCACAGCGGGTTTCTCCGCGAGAACGGCTTCGTAATGTTCCTTGCGTAACCCCAGACCAAATCCGGTAAAGGGACGCTCAAGTGGATTCAACAACGAAAGTTGAATGATCGCAGCCCGTCACGCTTATTGGCGGACTGGTCTCATTTACATCTTGGGTTTGATCACCTTGCCACCTTGGGCATTACACTCCTTGAGGCTGACATTGAGATATCCTTTCCCTTTACAGCTGTTCAATCCCCTGCAGGCATTGGTGGGCGTGGCACACTCGGACCGGCCCTTGCAGGCATTGATCCCGAAACAGGCCACCTTGACCTCCGTTGCCTGCTCAGCAGCTTCTTGTCCCTGGGATTTCATCCCCTCCATCATGCCCGATCCCTGTTGCTTCATCTGCTGAGAAGTCTGTGCCGCGGCCTGCTCGACCTGTTCCTGCTGATTGGTGCAGCCGGCGGTAAAAATGGCGGCCGCCGCCGTTGCCAATACCGTACCTCTGGATAAATTGACTTTGCTCATTCCTGATTCACCTGAATTAGAAAGATTGGACACAAATTAACGTAAACATCAACCGGATTCCCCATCCCTGTGTCTGTGCTTTCCGACAGGGAAAAGCCCAGCCATGGGTCGCCACCCTGTGGGAAGGCTTACAGAAATTTTTTATCGTTTCTGATCTCGCGAAAAAAATGCTGCCCCCATAACGTTACATACTGGAATCCGCTGACTATTGTGGCCGCACTGACCAGGTAAATCAAACCCTTCAGCATCCTCTCCGGAAGCGGGTGAAAACCGTGATGCCAGAAAACTACCAGCAAAAGTACGATCTGGAGCAACGTGTTGAACTTGCTAATCCAGGTGGGCTGCCCTTCGAATGGGTGCAAAATCAGGTAATACGCCACCGCGCCGAGAAAAATGATCAGGTCCCGCGCCACCACCAACAAAGCCAGCCACCACGGCAACAATCCTATCCAGGCACACGCGGTGTAACACGACACCATCAGGAGTTTGTCGGCGACAGGATCAAGCAGGGAACCGAACCGGGTGATCCAGCCATAATGCTTGGCCAGAAAGCCGTCCAATGCATCGGAGACCCCGGCAACAAAGAAAAGCCCCAGGGCCCAGTCGAAACGCCGCTCCAAAATCATCATCACGGTCGGCCAGACCAACACCATTCTCATCACTGTGATGACGTTGGGGATTTGCCTCGTGGAAAACCAGCTCATTGTCGTCGCCCCTCGCTGCCGATGTTTCGTACAATAACACCCTGAAAGCAGCATGCAACTTCAAGCGGAGGTTTACCTTGTCAGAGCAAACGCCCCTGGACTACAAGAGCGCCGGTGTGGACATCGACGCCGGTTCCCGGTTGGTGGAACGAATCAAGCCTCAGGTTCAGAAAACCTTCCGACCTGAAGTACTGACCGGACTGGGGGGATTCGGTGCCTTGTTCGAACTCCCCTGGAATCGGTATCGCAAGCCAGTCCTGGTGGCCGGAACCGATGGCGTCGGCACCAAGCTCAAACTGGCGATGACCATGAATCGCCACGACACCATCGGCATCGATCTGGTGGCCATGTGTGTCAACGATATCATCGTCCAGGGGGCAGAACCCTTATTCTTCCTCGATTATTTCGCCACCGGCAGTCTGGACGTGGAAACCGCTGCCAACGTCATCGAAGGCATCGCCACCGGCTGCCGAATCGCAGGGTGCTCGTTGATCGGTGGAGAAACCGCAGAAATGCCTGGGTTCTATTCGGGTGGGGAATACGACGTGGCCGGCTTCAGCGTTGGTATCGTGGAGAAGGACAAGCTCGTCGATGGTAGCCGTGTGACGGCAGGTGACATTTTGATCGGACTGGCTTCTTCCGGGCCCCATTCCAATGGCTATTCCCTGATCCGCAAGATCCTTGAGCGACAGCATGCCGATCTGAATCAGGATCTCTCCGGCCGGCCGCTGGGAGATTGGTTGCTCGAACCCACACACATCTACGTCAAACCGTTACTGAAACTGTTCGAAGCCTGCCAGGTCAACGCCCTGGCCCACATCACCGGCGGCGGCATCAGCGAAAATCTACCGAGGGTGCTGCCCGCTGGCCTGGCAGCGGTGATCGACCTGGCATCCTGGACCATGCCCCCCATATTCCATTGGATGCAGCGCCAGGGAAACATCTCCACTGAAGAAATGCTGCGTACCTTCAACTGCGGTATGGGAATGATCGTATGCGTCTCGCCAGGAGAACAGGCCACGGTGATTCAGACCTTGTCTGAACAAGGGGAGGAAGCGCACATCCTCGGAACCGTGGAACCGGCCAGCGGCGGTACCCGGGTCAGATATACCACTCTTTGAGCCCAAAAGGGAAAAACGATGAACCAACGAATTTTGTTGATTTCCATGATATCGACAGGAAAACTTGGATCTGATCGCCTTTAGAGCATTCGCTGATACGATTGAAAAAAGAAAGAATTGGGATTTCAATAAAAGGAGGTTTTGTTACAACTGAAAAATGAAGAGGAGGAAGAAGATGAAGTTTTGGATCATTGGCGTCCTGAGCGTATTTAGCATCATAGTGTTTGGGCAGGAAACATCTTGTCCCACCCTTTCCATTCGCACTGCTCCAGCTATCAAGGCCTATCGGCTCGATGGTGGGAAATGTACAACCATACGCAATAGCGTCGTCGAGTTGGGACAAGGCGTCAAGCGATTGGTGTTCCACAGCATCTCCAACTGCCGCGACTTTCCGGCGCTGCCGAATTCCTGCGAGATCCCGGTGTCCGACATTTGGAAAGCCGACAGCAATGGCGATTGCGAAGTGGGTGTGGAATGGGCAGTATTGCAAGGCAGGGGGGCCACCTGCAGCACTGTTGACCGATAGCAGACTCGACATTACTGAGCGTCGTCCACATCTTATCGAATTCTATGATCTGTTAATTGTCTAATTTTGCTCTGACCCCATTTATTTTGGGGGGGAGGAAAGATCATGAAATCGAACGTCACGCAGAAATTGATCCGCTCACACCTGGTCCACGGCGATATGAAGCCGGGTGAGGAGATTGGTATCCGTATCGACCAGACCCTGACTCAGGATGCCACCGGCACGTTGGTGATGCTGGAGCTGGAGGCGATGAATCTGGAGCGGGTGAAGACCGAAGTGAGCGTGCAATATGTGGATCACAATCTGATCCAGGAGGACTACAAAAATCCGGACGACCATCTGTTTCTTCTCAGTGCCTGCCGTCGCTTCGGACTTTGGTTTTCACGACCGGGGAACGGGGTGAGTCACCCGTGCCATCAGGAAAACTTCGGCAGGCCAGGCAAGACCCTGCTCGGTTCCGACAGCCATACGCCGGCCGCCGGATCACTCGGCATGCTGGCGATCGGGGCTGGGGGCCTGGAAGTGGCCATGGCCATGGCGGGGGAACCCTTTTACCTGCGGATGCCGGAAATCTGGGGCGTCCGGTTGACCGGCCAGTTGCCGGAATGGGTGAGCGCCAAGGACGTCATCCTGGAACTGCTGCGCCGCCACGGGGTGGAGGGGGGTCTGGGACGAATCATCGAATACTATGGGCCGGGACTTGCGAGTCTGAGCGCCATGGACCGCCACGTGATCGCCAACATGGGCGCCGAGCTGGGCGCCACCACCAGCGTCTTCCCCTCTGATCAGGAGGTGCGGCGTTTTCTGCGGGCCTGGCAGCGGGAAGAGGACTGGGTGGAATGGGTCGCCAACCCTGGAGCAGACTACGACCTCCATGAGGAGATCAATCTCTCCACCCTGGAACCACTGATCGCCATGCCCTCCAGCCCGGGAAACGTGGTTCCGGCAGGTGAGGTCGCTGGCGAACCGATCTACCAGGCCTATATCGGTTCCTCCGCCAATCCCGGTTACCGTGACTTCGCCGTGCCCGCCCTGATGGTCCGCGGCCGGCGGGTCCATGAGCGGGTGTCGTTCGATGTCAACCCCACCTCACGGGCCCAACTGGAGACGCTGATTCGCGATGGCCACATCGCCAGCCTGCTCCATGCCGGAGCCCGTTTGCACCAGGCCGGTTGTAACGGCTGTATCGGCATGGGACAGGCTCCCGCCACCCACGAACTTTCCCTGCGCACAGTGCCGCGCAACTTCCCCGGACGCTCCGGAACCCGCGAGGACAAGGTGTGTCTGGTCAGTCCAGAGACCGCCACCGCCTCGGCGCTCACTGGGGTGATCACCGATCCACGCACCCTTGGGATCGCTTATCCCCAGGTGAACGATCCTGACGATCCGATCGTCAACCGCAGTCTGTTCATCCCACCCCTACCCATGGAAAAGGCCCGCCAGGTCAAATTGGTCAAAGGACCCAACATCGCCGCCCTCCCCTCACTCGAGCCGCTTCCGGATGTGATCGAAGGGCCGGTGCTGCTCAAGGTGGGCAACGACATCTCCACCGATGAAATCATGCCCGCCGGGGCGAGGGTACTGCCGCTGCGCAGCAATATTCCCGAAATTGCCCGCTTCTCTTTCGAGATCATCGACCCTACCTATGCCGACCGCGCCCAGCAGACAGGCCCTCATGTTGTCATAGGCGGAAACAACTACGGCCAGGGATCCAGCCGCGAACACGCTGCTTTGGGCCCCCGCTACCTTGGCCTGATGGCGGTTGTGGCCAAGAGCTTTGCCCGCATCCATGCCGACAATCTGGTCAATTTCGGGGTGCTGCCCCTGACCTTCAGGGATCCCGCTGATTATGAGAGGATCGAAGCCGCTGATGTGCTGCGTCTGAGTGACGTCCGGCCAGCCCTCGGCGGGAAAACGGAGCTGGTGGTCGAGAATCTCAGCCAAGGAAGGAAAATACCGGTCGGTTACACCCTGACACCCCGACAGATGCAGTTTCTTCTTCACGGGGGGCTGATCAACTGGATGAAATCACGCCTGGCCCACACGCATTGAAGCCGGCAGGAGAAGCGGGCTGGGCTGGCAAACCTGATGTCCAGCCCAGTCCGATGGAAATGAGGCAGGGCCTGCCTGCCCATTCCCCCAACCTGGATCAGAACAGTTTCCCCGGTACCTCGATGATCTGACCCATGATGCCACTGGCTTCGTCGGAAGCCAGGAAAACGACGGCCTTGGCGATCTCCTCACGCCTGACCCATTTTGCCAGCTGCTCCGGATCGGGTTTCATCGCCTCGATATTGTCTTTGGTGTCCACCAGCCCGGGGGCAACTGCGTTCACGCGTATGTTGTGTTTGCGCCCCTCCAGGGCGAGTGTGCGGGTCAACGCCTCTATCCCGGCCTTGGCACAGTTGTACGCGACCATCCTGGACTTGTGCATTCCGGCGCGGGCAAAGTTGATGATCCTCCCATCTCCCTGGGCCTGCATGGGTCCGAACACTGCCCGGGCGCACAGGAAGGCCGTCAGCAGGTTGTTGCCGATCTCGGCATTCCAGTCTTCCAGGGTATGTTCTGTCACCAGCTTCACCCGACTCAGTCCTCCAGCCAGATTGACCAGAATATCCACCCTGCCAAATCTATCCAGGGCTTGCCGGATAACCCGTTCGACGGCTTCCTCCTGGGTAAGGTCCGCCACAATGGTCAGTACATCGCGACCGAAAGCTTCCACTTCCCAAGCACGCGCCTTGAGATTGGTCTCATTTCGGGCCACCAACACCAGCTTGGACCCTTCGCGGGCAAACTCCTGAGCCACCACCTGACCGATCTGACCCTCCCGGCTTACTCCTGTGATGACGGCTACCTTGTCTTGCAATTTCATTGCTGTCCCCTCCTTGCCATATTAGTTCCGAGTCAAAACCTTTGTCTTCCTTGTTAAAGGCAAACGTCCACCCCAAAAAGTTCCTGTTGAGTCAGAAAAAGGATCCTGCAAGGGGATCGGAGCAGCAATCTCATTCAGTCAGCAGTTGGCGGCATGATCGACCCGGTTATCCCGCGTTGTCTGGCACCATCAGATGAATGAACCTGCTCAGCAACGAGACGCCGACTGATTCCCCGACCGCCAAGCGGTTGCGTTCTGCCACATGCAGGGGCAGATCCAGAAAGAGCCGCAGCCTGGGTGCTGAGAAGGGAGCCAGGATGACCTGGGCACGGCCGCCAAAGTGAATGATCTCGATAATATGGGCTTCCAGCGGATTCTCACGAATTCCCCGGGAGGGGCGAAGGCGTGAGTGAAGCACCAAGCCGGCCGGGGGGATGCACCAGTCCACACCGGTTCCCGCTGACGGATATCCAGGCCACGGCGCCTCGAGCTCTCCCGCATCCCATTGCAACCGGCATCTTCCCCTGACCTCGTCCACTGCTGTCACTTCGCCCTGACACAGGTTACGAATGTCTACCAGGCGTCCAACTTCTGCATTGACCGGCCGCTGCATCACCTCCCCTGGTGACCCCTGCTGGAGAATGAGTCCATGATGGATCACAGCCATGCGGTCGGCCAACATCTCGGCCTCTTCCAGGTCGTGGGTGACCAGCAGGATGGGCAGGTTGAGACCCCGTTTGAGTTCTGCCATCTCCAGACGCAAACGCCTACGGGTGACCTGATCCACCGCAGAGAAGGGCTCATCGAGCAACATCGCTGCCGGATCGCGGATCAACGCCCTGGCCAGCGCCACCCGTTGTTTCTGACCGCCGGACAAGGTGGCCGGCAGGCGATTTTCCAATCCCGACAGATGGACTTTACGTAGCCATTGCCGCGCCTTGGTCAGCGCCCGATCCCTGGGCAATGTACTGCCAAGGACCACGTTCTCCAGCACCGAAAGATGGGGGAACAGGGCATAGTCCTGGAACACGAATCCAAGCCGCCGCCGCTGCGGAGACAGGGACACGCCCTGACGGCTGTCCAGCCAAACCTCATCGCCACATACTATTCGCCCCTTGGGACGGTGCAGTCCTGCGATACAGCGCAGCAAGGTGGTCTTACCACTGCCGGAAGGTCCCACCAGAGCCAGCATTTCCCCTTCCCTGCACTGCAGCGTGACATCCAGCGGGACAGGCCGTCGCTGGCGGATCTCCACTTCCAGACAGCTCATCGTTGCCGCTCGATGGCATAGACCAAAGTCACGACAACCAGAGAGAATCCCAACAACACTAAGGACATCAGCCCGGCGGACTGTTCGTCGAAGGCCTGCACCCGGTCATAGATGGCCACCGACAGGGTGCGGGTCTGGCCGGGAATGTTACCTCCCACCATCAATACCACTCCGAATTCACCCAAGGTGTGGGCGAAGCTCAGCGCCAGGGCGGAGAACAGACCGGCCCGCGCCAAGGGCAGTTCGATCTTCCAGAACGTCTGCCAGACACTCAGGCCGCTGCACCAGGCCGCCTCACGCAACTGCTGTGGAATCGCCTCGAAGGCCCGGAGCAGTGGCTGCACTGCGAACGGCAGGCTGTAGACGATGGAGGCCAGGACCAGACCCTGGAAGGAAAAGACCAAAGTGGTGCCGGTGGTATTCCTGAGCCAGTCCCCCAGTAATGAATCAGGATTGAACATCACCAGGAAATAGAATCCCAGCACACTGGGGGGAAGTACCAGAGGCAGTGCGACCAACGCTTCGATCACGAACCTTCCGGGCAGGCGCCACCAGGCCAACATCCTCGCCAGCAATATAGCGAGGGGGATCAGCAGGACCACCGTCCAGGTGGCAAGCTTGAGGGAGATGAAGAAGGCTTCCCAGTCCATCACTGGTCGTCAAAATGGTCGCGCAGAAAGAAATACAAGGCCCTGCTCGCATGGGAGCTACCACACAGCCATACGGCCATCATTGGCATGGGACGGTACAGACTCTCATCCACGCCGACCCAACGCCCCCGTTGCGCAAAAATCCGAGGTTGCATCAGACGCTTCGGCAACAGCGCCGCATCCACGGCACCGGCAAGGACCAACTGGGCCGTCCTGGCCGCACTGTCGCCGAACACCAGCCGATCCTGCAACGACTGCCATAACCGTGCGTTCTCCAGCGCCTGTTTTGCCAACCTGCCAAAGGGGGCAATGGCGGGATCGGCGATTGCCAGATGCTGAAGATCGCTCTCACCCAAGGCTTTGAGCGTTGCATCGAGCGGCACTTGGGACCGCTGTGGCACATACAGCACCAGCCGACCATGACCGATGACCGCGGGCCCTTCGCAAATCCGGGCGGCTTGCTGCAGAGGCTTCAGGTCATCGGGCGAAGCGCTGAGAAACACTTCGTAGGGAGCCCCGTGCAGAATCTGCTGCACCAGGGTGCCCGAAGCAGCATAGACGGTCCGGACAGCGTGTTCGTGTTTGAAAACCAGTATCACCTGCTCCAATACCGGGCGAAGGCTCGAAGCGGAAGCCACGGTGATCGCGTCGGCAGCCGCCTGGAATGGCAGTAGCATCAGCATCA
>CAYUPV010000006.1:0-35827 GCA_964445885.1 uncultured Methylococcales bacterium | reverse complement strand
CGTATCGGTTCATTCCTCAATTGTCGCTTTACGGCCGCTATAGTGAAAGTAACCGTGCGCCCACGGCGGTGGAATTGACCTGTGCCGATCCCGGATCTCCTTGCAAGCTACCCAATGCCTTTCTGGCCGATCCACCGCTGAGGCAAGTGGTTGCCAAGACATTCGAGGCGGGGCTTCGGGGGTCGTTTGACAGCGTTTCCTTCGTCAAAGGGATTACCACCAATTTACAATGGCACGCCGGCTTTTTCCATACCATCAATGAAGATGACATTATTTTCATCAGTGCCGGTAATTTGACCAGTGAGGGATTTTTTGACAATGTTGGGAACACCCGGAGGCAAGGTCTGGAGGCAAATCTTAGCGGTATGCTTGACAATCCACTCACCGGAAAATTCTTTGCCAAGCTACACTATGGAATCAATTACACCTATCTGGACGCCACCTTCCGTACTCCTTTTCTGGCGCCAAGTCCCAATAATCCTTCCGTCGATCCGGAGGGAAATATCCAGGTCAAAAGGGGGGACCGTATCCCGGGTCTGCCGGAACATATGTTCAAATTCAACCTGGATGTGGATGTGATCCCACAGCTTACTATGGGTCTGACCGGTATCTATAACGGTGATCGTTTTTTCAGAGGGGACGAGGCCAACTTGAACGATCCCCTGCCTGGTTATTGGATCTTCAACCTTCGCGGTCAATATCGCTTCAGTCGGTATGTGCAGGTCTTTTTCCGCATCGATAATCTATTCGACAAACATTATAAAACCTTTGGCCTCTTCGGACAGGCGGATGAGGTGCTGGGAAGCGGTTTCAATGATGCCCGCTTCATCGGCCCGGGGGCGCCCAGGGGGATTTGGGGAGGGGTTCGCTTGAGCCTTTGATTCCGAAGGATTGTTTCTTTTTCTGTAATAATGTAATACTGGCCAACGGGTAGAGAGTTCTTCGTGAATCATTATAATGAATCACGAACCTTACAGGGTGACAGGCCTTAGCCTGACACACAGAGGTTCACCTCAATTTTAGTTCTCCTCCTCTTTGGCGGCCGCAAGGTCGCTTTTTTTTGCCCGTTTTTTGACATCCCGTCATATCAAATCAGCCGGATTCCGTGCTAACGTAAATGCACCGGGCTTTAGCAATCTCCTGTTTGGAGGGGGACAAGGTTGGCGATGGCCAGTGTGGTTTGGTTCATCTCCGTCCACATCAAGATCCCCATACCAGGTGTTCTGACGCGCTTTGGCTGGACTGGTTGGGACGGTTGCGGTTTTGCGGGAAGAGAATCGAAGATAAAGAAAAGCCCGCCTGGGGCGGGCTTTCATTATTGTTGTTATTAAAATAATCTGCTCGCTTTCAGCGATGCATAACAGCAATTTCTTATAATTATTATATGGCTCAGGGGCTCCTCCTCTTTGACGCATCTAGTGCGAATGTTCCCTGTAGCTCGGGGAAAAAGTCTAATCTAAATTTTACACAAAGTCCAAAAAAATATGTCATATGCCACAGTCATCATCCATATGCCTGAATTTCCAAGGCTAAAAACGAAGAGACCCATCTGTGAGTTTCATGAGGACTGACAACTGAGATCCATCGGTTCGGTTGTCTGTCTGTCATTAAAGGAGGTTGTACAGGCCGCCAAAACAAGGCTGACTGAAGCTGATTTCACGCTTGTGGATACAGGGGAGGGGGCTAAAATAGAGGATACCTTAGAAGTGAGAGAATCTTGATGGCGGAAATTTGGGATTCATTGATGCGTTGGATGGGATCCGAAACGCAACGATCTTTCTATGAAAAACATTGCCCCGAAATTGCAAGTCACTCGCTGTTCATCAGGCCAATGAAGAAGCGGGATCTGAAAGCGGTGTCAGCGATCGAGGCATCAGCCTATTCTTTTCCCTGGAGTTTGGGCATTTTCAAAAATTGTCTGAAGGTAGGCTATTCGTGCTGGGTTGGCGAGGTTGGTAGTGAAGTGGTTGCCTATGGTATTCTTTCCATAGCTGCCGGTGAAGCTCATCTGATGAATATTTGCGTAGCGCCCAAATGGCGTGGGCAGGGCTTCGGGGACATGATGCTGGATCGCTTGATGAAGGTGGCCCGAGATCACCGTGCTGACATGATTCTGTTGGAAGTACGCCCTAGCAACATGGTGGCCCTTCATCTCTACCACAAACTGGGTTTCAATGAAATTGGACGGCGCAAGGATTATTATCCCGCGGCGAATGGGAAACGGGAGGATGCGCTGATCCTGGCCAGAATGCTGGCGTGATGTTCCCGGTTTGACCTCTATACTTCTATGAACAGTTATCGACTTTGGATCGACCAAGATGTCTGAGCGCCGGAAAGAGCTACGTATCCCTGTGTTGAAGCCGTTGCAGGCCATTGATGATGCAAGCGGCGAGTCTATCGGAACCCTGGCAAATATATCCTACAGTGGTTTATTGCTGCTTTGCCAGCAATGTATCGAACCCAATAGGGTTTTACAATTGAAGGTCCCGATTCCTGACTCATTGATCTCCGGTGCGCCGGAATTGATTCTGGGTGTGGAAAGTGTCTGGGCAGAGGCGGATGGTAGCGGCAAAAACCACTGGTGCGGCTTTCAAATCATCGATTACGCTCCCCAGGCCACCCAGATTTTAGCGCGTCTGATTAATGAATTCAGCTGACGACTGGCTGATTCAACAGAGTGAATATGCGTTGAAGGGTACGTTCAACAAAGGGCTTTTTATCGAGTTCCAATACCCGCGCCTTTCCCTGCTGAATTTCCCGTGCAAGTTTCTTGAGTGGTTTGACAGCCACTTGGATTCCTGCCTGATTGACAAAGATATAATAGGATGTCTTGCTGCTGAACCATGAAAGTTTGGCGCGCAAGGGCTGGGCAGCGTCATTATTCTCCAGTTCAAACCACGTTCCGAGTTTGGTTCGCTGAAGTTGGTGGAAAATGGCTTCAAGCTCAGGGGAAATTTCTGTTTTGCGGGGTTCGTGATCCCGGAGTTCTTCGGGATCGATTTCTTGGAGCAAAGGGTACTGTTCTGGATCCGGAAGGTTTTCAGGTTGAAGGGGTTGAGTCGTCCCGGGAGGGGTGCGCAACGCTGCCTGCTGGTGATTTCCCAGCTCTTCCAGCAATCTTTCCGCACTGCTTTCTGGATCGCCTAATAAAGCCAAGCCTTGCTGGATGTTCCTTTTGATCTCGGGGAGCTTTTTCTTGAGATCGTATTGTTCCTGCGCTGATGATGATTTGGGTTGGACGCTCCATACAATCTCTCTGGTGACCAGGAGATAGTGCTGCCGGACTTCGCTATCGGCACCCTTACGTAAATAGAGCAGCACCAACAGGTTCGACCAGGGGCCAAAAAGCAGTTTCTCAGCAGCTTGTGGCAGAGTTTTTTCATGTATGATTTCGATCAGTTCGCGGGCAGTGGCTTGGCGGGCTTCGCGCAGCCTTTCTTGACCTTTGGCCTTTTCGATTGAGCGCTTCTCCATCATTCTGGCTTGTTTTTGGAATTTTTGCAGAAATTCCTCGAAATCTGTCAAAATGGTGTCGAATAATTCCACATTGTCATCAAATTCCGTCAGGATCCAATTGACTGTCTTGCGCATCCGATTGAAGACAACCTGCTCGTTTTTTTCCGTGGCATTGCATAGGGAGCCTGCCTGGGTTAAAAGATTGAGCAGGCGCCGGGCAGAGTGGCGGCGTTTGAAGAAAAATTTTCGATCCAGCAACGCCACCTTGAGATAGGGTGTATGCAGATGGCTCAACAATGCTTTGACTGAATCGGGTAAATTAGGGTCATTGAGAACCAGCTCGAACAGCATGCCCACCAATTCTATGACATCTGCATCGCTATGATCGAGTTGATGCTGGGTGATCAGTTCGGACAGGTGTGATAGCTGAGCTGAAAATTCCGCGCGAATCTGCTCCAAGGGTTGGACGGCGATTTCGGGGGGGACGATGGGGGGGTGGCCTTGTGCGTGTTCACGTTGGTTCAGAGCTGAGATCAGCTCGGAGATGCCTTCTGAGTGCCTCGTTGGTGGGGAATCTGAGTGTCTCGTTGGTGGTGAAGAAGTCGCCTTCTTGGGGTTGCCTCGGCGCTGTTGCAGCAGTTGCCGGATCTGTTGGAAAACCTCCTGTTCAATGATTTCCTCCCGGGTATCTGCGCCATGGGTGCTGGAATAGTTCCTGCCTTGTTGAGGTGCTGAGCTGGGCGAAACAGGCTGTGAGCGTCCCGGATTGGGTGCGGAGTGTGGCGACTGGGTGGGCCTGCTATTTGCTTTGGTCTCTGCTTTATCCTCCGGTTGAGGAGCAGCAGAGTCAGGCGCTGGTGCTTCCTGGGGTTCTGGAGGCGTATAGACGGGGACATCTTCCAGGTTGGGCAGAATTCCGGCTTTGATGAGCAGCTCATTGTAATTTTTATAGATGGATTCGGCCTGGCGAAGGACATGCTTCTCAAAGGCCTCGATCAGGCTGATTTTGACCGAGTTATCGATTGGGATCCGTACTGCGGTTAGGGCCGAACGATAAGCATTGCAAGCGTGATGGGGGCTCCCGGGTAGGGAGGTTGAACGTTCACCAGGCTTGTTTCCACCATTGATGACGGCAAGTCGCAGATTCAGCGCGTACATGTGTTCGCTGAGATTGACGCAAGTATTGTTGGCAATGGTGTCGAAAGCCAGCTCGATTTCAAACGTTTCTTTTTCTACTAGTGAGAGTCTTTTTTGCCGTTGGGCCGTCTTCCGGGATCCTTGATCTGACGTGGGTTCCTGCTTGCCCAGGATAAAGTTCTCAAACCCCGTCATCAGTGCATTGTAGAAAAGCTGGGTCATTTCGTTACGGTGGTCACATATTTCCTGACGCACATCCATGCAATGTGCCTGCATGACGTTGCTTTCAGCTTGGTCGGCAAGATTGAGCAGGACGTCAGGAAGTTTTTCTTGAAAGTGACGGAATAGCTCAGTGTAGCTTTCGACTACGCTTTCACGGCAACTGTGAGAAAGGTCGATGTAACGGGAAAGGACACCGGAAGAGGACATGGATGGCTCGAATGATTTCAATTTAAAATTGACCTAGTACCGCGTTAATAGGTTGCACCTGAAAACTGTTTTTTTTCCCTTTTAACCATATTAAAAGGCAAGCAGCAAGGCCAATTTCTGTAAGGGGGGCATAACGAGCATCTTCAGGATCTGCAGTGCCACCAGAGCGACTAGCGGGGAAAGGTCCAGCCCCCCCATCATAGGGATCAGGCGGCGACAGGGATTGAGGACCGGTTCGGTGAACTGGGTCAAGAGAGAAAACACTGGATTGTAGGGATCGGGATTGATCCAGCTCATGATCGCTTGAATGATGATGCCATAGATGAACACGTTAAAGGCCAGATTGACCAGTTGCACTACTGCAGAGCCGATGAGAATCCCTATGGCGACTTTACCACCCCCCTGTAATATGAATGCTAGATAATCTGCCAGCATTTGCAATAACAACATCAGTATGACTGAGGCCGTGTCCAGGCGACCGAATGACGGTAAGATCCTGCGCAGGATGCGCAGCGGCGGATGTGTGATCTTGACTAGAAACTGGGAGACAGGATTGTAAAATTCGGCTTCCACCAACTGGAACAGAAACCGTAACATAACCGCCAGAATATAAAGCCCAAAAACGGTGTTGATCAAAAATACCGTAGGATTTGCCAGATAACTGTTCATTCCTTTTCTTTCCCCAATTGTTCAGATAATTCCCTTGATCGTTGACAAGCTGCGTGCAAGGCTTGGCAGACCAGCTGTTCGAAGCCACCCTGGGAAAAAACTTCGATGGCCTTTTCCGTGGTGCCTGCGGGTGAAGTCACCCGACGGCGAAGTTCGCCAGGTCCTGCATCCGCTTCGAAAGCCAGTTTGGCAGCACCCAGGGCGGTTTGTTCCACCAACAGTCGGGTGGTATCGGGCGCCAGACCCAACTCATTGCCAGCCTTTTCCATGGCTTCCATGAGGAGGAAAAAATAGGCGGGCCCACTTCCTGAGACAGCGGTCACTACATCCAGCAGATCTTCACGTTCGACCCATACGGCGATGCCTACTGCGCGAAGCAGAGATTCAGCCTGGTCCTTTTGCGAGGGGGTTACATACATATTGGCGTGTAATCCGGTAGCTCCTGATTGGACCAACGCTGGTGTATTGGGCATACAACGGACAATGGCCACGTTACCTCCCAGCCACAGTTCCAGATTCTGTTCTCTTATTCCAGCTGCAATCGATACGATCAGAGGATGGGTGCGTTGTACCACATTAGCGATTTCCCCGCTCACCGCTTGGATTTGTTGAGGTTTGACGGCTAAAACGATGATATCGCTGGAGGTAACGAGGGTCTCGTTGCAAGCATGGGTTTGAACTCCCAGGCGGGTTTTCAATGCCTGACATTTCTCAGCGTCCACATCGGTGACCTGGATGGCCTGGGGGGGGAAGCCATCGGCAATCAAGCCACCGATCAGGCTGGTGGCCATATTCCCTGCACCAATGAAACCGCAACGACACTTTTCCATTTCGTTTCTCGCATTAAGCTGGAGGATAGGTGAATTGCCTCCCCCAGGATTTAATATTGCTTGCCTGCCGTCTTCAGTTTCCTGATTTTGGTCGGGTGATGTCGTCGGTGCCCAAAGCCATCTCGTTCCACCGGGTGCGTCTGTCACCTTGCTTCATGCTGCTCCTCTGATGATGTTTATTATAAAATAGTATTTTAACCTGCTTCATCAAGTGAACAAACTGTCCTTTAGAGAAAAGGCGCCATTTCAGCGAAGACGCCGGGAATCCGCCCGCAATTTTGTGATCTGGTTAATGGAAAAGTGGTGACAGATATGTTCTTCACAATTTTTGGACTACACTTCATGTAAGCCCAGTAGGGGATGACTTAACCAAACCAGTCGTTTTGCCGGAGATGAGTAAGATGCACTTTCAGCAACAGCTGCAAGCCTACGGACAGTGGAAAAACCGCCTGGTCGAAGCGATCGAACAGTATCACGCCTGGCTCAAGAAATATGACCTGAATACCACCGAGGTGGAAGAGGTGATCTTGGGCATGCGCAGGAATTTGAACTCCGAACAAATGACCATAGCATTCGTGGCTGAGTTCTCTCGTGGCAAGACGGAATTGATCAACGCCCTGTTCTTCGCTGAGACTGGTGTGCGACTGTTGCCTTCCACTCCCGGTCGTACCACCATGTGTCCCACTGAGATTTTTTGTGACGAAGAAGAGGGAAGCTACATCCGGCTGTTGAGTATCGAGAGCCGCTTGGACAGTTCCTCCCTGAGTGAATACAAGGATCAACCCGAGAAATGGTTGCATATTGAATTGGATCCGAATTCTTCCATTCAAATGCAGGAAGCATTTCAGGAGTTGGTGGCGGTCAAGAGAGTCAGTCTGGAAGAGGCCAAGCGACTGGGTCTCTATCATGATGATATGAATCATGTTGACGATCTTCCTCCTGACAGCGTGGAAATTCCTTGTTGGCGACATGCATTGATCAGCTTTCCGCATCCTCTTCTGAAAGAAGGGTTGGTGATCCTCGATACCCCCGGTCTGAATGCTCTGGGTTCAGAGCCTGAGTTGACCTTGAGCATGCTTCCAAGCGCCCAGGCAGTTCTTTTTGTGCTTGCGGCAGATACCGGGGTAACCAAAAGCGACATGGAAATGTGGCAAAACCACGTGCGTAATCTGAATGGTGCCCAGCAACGTCATTTAGCCGTGGTGATGAACAAGATCGATACCTTGTGGGACGATCTGCAGAGCGACGCCAGTATCGAACACTCCATCAAAGCCCAGGTTCAGGAAACGTCTAAGATTCTCAATGTTGATGAAGACTTGATTTTCCCCCTTTCCGCCAAACAGGCCTTGCTGTCCAAGGTAAAACAGGACCCGGCCTTGTTGGAGAAAAGCCGGATGGGGGATTTGGAGAACTACCTTGGCAAGGATGTACTGCAAAGTCGCCGCCAGATTATGCAGAAGACGGTTACACAAGGTGTCGGTCATCTGATCACGGAGTCTCTTGAGGTGGTGACGTCGGAGACTGTGCAACTACGCAAGCAACTGGAAGAGTTACGAAATCTGGATACCAGGAATGAGGATATGACATTCCAGTTGATGGAGGAGACTCGTGCCCATCAAAGTAACTATCTCCAAAGCGTCGATAACTTCCAGGCCAGCCGTCGCGTTTATACGATGCAGGTCAAGAGGATGTTGGATGTTCTGTCACCGAAACGGGTGGATCAAATCATCAAGAATCACACACGTTCGATGGAAGGCAGTTTCACCACTTTTGGCATGAAACAGGCTATGAAGAACGTGTTTGATGATCTGTCTGCGATACTCCATGAAGGTATCCAGATCGTGGAGGATACGCAAAGACTGGTCAATGACATCTACCATCGATTCATAGAGGAACATGGATACAGCAATCTCAAGCCCCCGGAATTCTCGATTCGTGATTATCAAATGACGCTTGAGGATCTTTTTCAGGAGGGGGAGGCCTTTCGTACCAGTATGTCCTCCACGCTAATGGAACAACATTTGGTTATTCAGAAACTTTATGTGACGGTGCTTTCCAAGGCACGCAAGATGCTGCACAAGGTTCACCGTGAAACGGCCGATTGGAGTTCGGTGGTGATGTCTCCGCTGGTCCATCAGATCAAGGAACACAAGAAGTTGATCGAGCAACGTTTGGCAGTGCTGCGTAAGGTCAATCATTCCAAGGAATCCATGGAACTGGAAATGGAAAGGATGGAACAAGAATTAGCGCCGATCCTAGTCCAAAAACGTGAGCTGGAATCTATTCTGTCAATGATTGACAATCAAGAAAATCCCCAGTCTGAAATACAGTCTCACGAGCCTGTGGCGGCATTTTCATAGATTCATAAAATCGGTTTAGGTTTCTTTGCTATAGGCCAGGTCGGTGACGGGGTGTCCCAGTCGTCGGCCCCGCCTTTCATACTTGGTCGTTGGGCGTGAAGGGACCAGGGAATCAATATCGATAGGGCGCAACAGGGGAGAATGGGTAACGGCCGTTCTCATGGACCGGGCATAATTGGGCCAATCGGTGGCTAAATGGAGGGTGCCCCCAAATTCCAGTTTGCGCGCCACCAGGTTCACGAATTCCGGCTGGATAAGGCGGCGTTTGTGATGGCGCTTTTTGGGCCAGGGGTCGGGAAAGAAAACATTGACCCGCTGAATGACCTCGTCTTCAATCAGAGTTCCCAGTACGTCCACCGCATCTGCGCAATACACCCGTACATTGGCTATTTTCAGCCGTTCAAGCATCATCAGTAGATGTCCGATCCCAGGCCGATGAACCTCGATTCCCAGGTAATTGTACTGCGGATGGGATGATGCCATTTGCAGCAGGCTTTCACCGTCACCAAAACCTATATCCACGATAAGTGGGGCAGATTTTGGAAACACCTTTCCTACCTCCAGTGGCATATCGATGAGCAGCCCGTAGATCGGCCACAGTTGTTGCAAGGCTCGTCGCTGTGCCGGGGTCAATCTGCCTTCTCGTCTGACGAAACTTTGAATCCGGTGCTTCAGCTGACCGGCAGGCGTTCGATATAATTCAACCATTGTTCCGCGGATTGTCTTGTGTTGGCATACCCGATGGCTTTTTTGAAAGCCCGGCGGGCCTGATCGATTTGTTTCAGCTCCAGAGACACACTCCCCAACAATAACCAGGTTTGGCCAGGGTGTTTCAGTCCTCCCTGTTTCAAAGCAGATCGAAGCGCCTTGGCTGCTGCATGCCACTCCTCGCGCTCGTAATACAACTGCCCCAGGCGCAGCCAGGTTTTGCCGTCGGAGGCGAGTTTCGCTGCCTGTTCCAAGGTACTGATGGCGCGATCGAATTCCCGCGCCTCTGTCCACAGGGCAGAGAGGAGATCCAGATGCTTGTGAGTATGGCTGACATGGCCTTTTTTCAGAGCGGTCTCCAGACGTGAGGCGGCTAAGTAAGGTGTATGGATCAACCGAAGCAGGGAGACCAGGTTGAGGATTGCCCGTTGTTGATCCGGGAATCCCAGAAACCGTTCCAGTTCCATGACAGCTGCCGCTGTGATGTGCTGATTGGCAAGTTGATAGAGCCCCGCCAGTTGTTGCCAATAATTCTCCCTTTCGGGATGCAGACGGATCAGTTGCTTTACATCATTGATAGCGGCTCGGTAGTTTTTAAGTTCATAGTTCAAGGCCAGGCGGAGTTCCAGCCAGCCGTCCTGAGGTTTCTCAGTCATTTCCAGAGCCTGGCTGATATGCTGAAGTGCCTTGCGGTATTGCTTCAGCCGGCTATAGGCCTGGGCCAGCATGGCGTGGTCCCCGGCTCGGACGCTTGCGGTCGAGCGCAACCAACGCTCGAGCAGGGTGACGGCTTTATCAGGCTTTTCCAGTGTCAGATACAATTGCCCCAGGGTGAGCAGTGTCTCCGATCGTTGTGTTTCGGGGAGGGCGTGGGTGGCCAAAGCCCGTTCCAGAGCGGTCGCAGCCTGAGCGTTTTGCCCCCGAAGCACATACGCGGAGGCCAGTGCGCGTAACAACAAGGCCTGTTCCAGGGGCTTGGAGACGTTTGCGAGCCGTTTGCGGATCTTTCCGATTGCCTGTGGATAGGCTTTCTGGTTCAGCAGTTTTTCCGTCTGCTCCAGGACCCTGAAGGTCTGCGGTGAGATATTGACGGCAGCCTGCAGAACTTCCGGAAACAGGGTCACACACACACAAAGCAGGAGGAGGCGCCAGTTCATCACTTTTTTAACTTGAATTCCATGATTTGCAGGGCGCGTTGTTCCACTGGCTGATCGTCAATCATCATGGGCTTGAACTTCCAGCGTGCTATTGCCTGCATGGCGGCTCTGTCGAATATTTTGGGTGGATGAGAGTCGACCACCCGGATGTCTTTGACCATCCCCTCCCGGGTAATGGTGAATTCCAGCTTGACCCATCCTTCGATTCTGCGTTGCCGTGCCTTAAACGGATATCGGGGGGGAACCCTGACCAAAGGGACGACATGGCTACCTGGAAAGCCACTTGGGCCAACCTCTATGCCACTCAATAACGAGCCGGTAAGTCGGCTGGACAAGGGGATGTCCAGCGCCGGGATATCGATGTTCATATTGGGGGTTGGGACGATGTGTTGCGGTGTCACCAGCGCCGGCTTAGGGGGGGGCGGTTCTTTTTCCGGCGGTTTGGGAGGTTGCCGACGGGTCGGCGGAGGGCGTTGTTGGTGTTTGAGTCGGACGAATTCCACTACCCGATGGGGTTCGGTCTCGTGAAATTTAAGCTGGGTGCTGGAGACCATCAGGGACATCAGCCAGAAAAGTCCCAGTGAGGCGATCAGTCCGATCGCCAGGGCCACAGACCAGAGCACCGGGGCGTTCATCTGGGTTCTGTGGTTGCGGCGATGGCCATGTCGGTCACGCCGGCCAGACGTAGCTGATCCATGACCCTGGTCAAGATGCTGACTTTGGCTTCCCTGTCGGCAGCGATGACGACGTTGCCGAGTGGATTTTCTGCCCGCAATCTGGCGACCACGGCACGCACCGCGCGGATATCCACCAAGCGCTTGTCGATCCAGATATCGCCGTTGGGCTTGATGCCGATAATGATGTTGCCGCGTTCCTGACGTTCAGCAGTCTGGGCGCTGGGTCGGTTGACCTGGATGCCGGATTCTTTGACGAAAGATGTGGTGACGATGAAGAAAATCAACATGATGAAGATGATATCGAGCATTGGCGTCAGGTTGATTTCGCCGCTGTCCTGGTCCTGAGTGTTTCTGTGGTGACGTCTCATCAGTCGAAATGCAGGCTGTCGGTGAGGTGGCGGGTTTCATTCTCTACCCGAAGTTCGATCCGTTGGCTGAAATAAAGCCCGGCAATGGCGACGGTCATGCCGGCCAGGGTGGGTAGGGTGGCATGGGAGATATGGGTGGCCATGGCTCGGGCATTGCCGGTGCCGAATACCGCCATCGCATCGAACATGTGGATCATCCCGGTGACGGTACCCAGAAGACCCAGCAAGGGACACAGCCCCACCACCGCCTTGATCAGGGTCAGGGTGCGCGTGAGCTGCTGGCGTGCTTCGCTGATCAGAGTTTCACGGATGCGATGGGCATACCACGAATGCTTGTCGGTCCGTTGTTGCCATTTGGAACGTAATTGTTGCGCAACGCCGGGATATTTCAGATAAAAGAACAGGTAACGCTCGATGAGCAATGTCCACAGCACCACGGCCAAAGCAAATATCAAGATGACGACAGGACCGCCCTGGGCAAAAAAATCGGTAATGGCTATCAGGATGTCCATAGTGAGTTATCGGGAACGGGTTTCCAGTATCATGCTGATCAGGCCGGCACTCTGTTCTTCCAGGATCTGCAAGATGGTGCGGCTACGGTTGACCAGCAACGAATGCAGGAACAGCAGTGGGATGGCGACCGATAGCCCCAGAAGCGTTGTCACCAGGGCCTGGGAAATGCCGCCGGCCATCAGCTTGGGATCTCCGGTGCCGAACAGACTGATGGCCTGGAAGGTCTGTATCATTCCGGTGACGGTGCCCAGCAGTCCCAGCAGTGGAGCAACCGCGGTGATCAGTTTGACCAGCGCCTGCCCCCGGTCCAAGGGAGGGATTTCCCTCAGGATCGCCTCATCCAGTAATGCTTCCAGATTCTCCGGGTCCGTCTGTTTGGCATCCAGGGTGGTCTTGAGGATCCGGCCCAGCGGATTGTCTTCACGGGGGGCTTCCAGTTCGGACAATTGGGATTCCACCCGGCCGCCGATTTTGAGTAAGGTGATGAGACGGATGATCACGATCACCAAGCCAGCCAGTCCAAGGGCCAGGATGATGTAGCCGATGACGCCCCCCTGCTGAATTCTTTCCCTCCAATCGGGGGCATGGATCAGTAGTTCGAGCAGTGTGCCGCGCGAAGGATCGACGGCCACGGGTGCCCAGTCCCCTTTGACATTCATGAATTGCTTGGCAAGACCCAGGATCCGGCCCTGCGGCTGCCTGGGCAGGAGCATGAGGGCTTCGGTTTCAGGCAGGTAATGGAGGTAACCTTCGGTGGTGATGGCATTGAAGGCACCGATTCTCACCACCTCTTGCTGTTTGGGGGTGCCCTTGGGGTCAAGCACCCTGGTGCTGAACCGGGTGACTTTCCCTGCCTCGGTCATCTCCTGGAGCAGCAGATACCAAAGGGTGTTCAATTGTTCAATGGTGGGAAGTCGTTTGCTGTCTGCAATGGCAGAGAGCTGCTGCGTTCTGCCGGAAAACTGGGCCGACACCAGGGATTGCCGGAGGGCGGCCTTGAGGTCTCCAGCCACTTGGCGGACAGTCCCCACGATCTCTCCCAGAACCCCGCTGCTTGCGTGTAACTTGTCCTCCAGCTCGGCCAGGGTTTGGCGGTTGCTCTCGAACTGGCTTTTCAGCTGCGCGGCTTCGTTTTCCAGTGTCGCCAATTCCTTTTTGGCCTGGGCCAGTAAACGTTGCCTTTGGTTGTTATCGTTCAGGAAACGTTGCTCACGCTCTTTGTTGAGGCGGCCGGTTTCCTGCTGATGCTGCCTGACCTGCTTTAGCAGTTGCTCCAGATCCGCGGCGTGGACATTGGAGGTGAGCATGAGCAAAGACGACAACAGGACCAAGGAGATCATCCGTTTCATTGGGCGATCTCCGGTGTCGGCATCGGGAGAGTCAGAAGATCTGGCGCCGCCTCCTTGCGCGCAATTCTTAATCCCTGACGAATGGAACGCAGATAGTCATCGGGAAGGGTTTCCCAACGTTTTTCTTTTGGATTCCAGAAACCGGCTGTCGAACCATCCAAAGTCTGGTAGAACAGTGCGACTCTCCCTATGCGCAGAAAATCCACCGGACGCCGGCCGCTCTCGAGTTCAAGATCTGTCCGATACGCCTCAATGGTGAGAGCGTATTCGTTTTCGATCTGATAGGCTTCCAGGATACGCCTGAACTTTTCCGCAGTCGTGACATTGGCAGACTCCAGCAGTGCTTTCAATTGTTCGACGCGATGATGCCTTTCCTCCGCTAGGAAGGGTGTATCGAGTGTCACGAAGCGTTCCAGAGTATCTACCATCGATACCATCAGTGGGACGATTCTTCGCTCGGCAACGGCAATTTCCTCGATTTGTCTCTGCAGACTTTCTTTTTCACGCTGCTGGGATTTGACTAGTTGCCTGAGGTTGTCGGTGTAGGATTTCAGAGTCTCGATTTCGCGCAGAGTACGGCGGTATTCATCGAGCATCTTGCGGGTGGCGTCGTCCAACTTGTCGATCCGTTGTTGGCTTCGAGCCGCAGCGTGAAGGGTGGCGGTCTCTGCCTCGAGTGATTGCTCCAAGGCGTCGGCCCAGGAGGTGGCCGGGACGAGGGTGATCAGAATTAGAAGCGCTGTCCTTAGGGCTGACATCAGAGAATTTCCCATTATCAAATGGCGATGAACGATAGCATAATAGAAAGAAATTACAATCATTGTTGAGGTAAACCGAGTGCAGCACTTGTCAAAGGAAAAGACGTTTCCTATCATAGATCGTTTGTATGAACCGTTTGGCAATCGCTGGCGTGTTTTCTCAGATCAATTTAGACATGAGGTCGTCCCAATGAAATCCGGTATTCATCCAGAATACGCACCTGTCACTATCACTTGCAGTTGTGGCAATACCATCGAAACGCGCTCGACCCTCGGAAAGGACATTCACGTTGAGGTGTGTTCTTCCTGCCATCCTTTCTATACCGGTAAGCAGAAGATCGTAGACACCGCCGGAAGAGTGGATAAGTTCCGCCGCAAGTACGGCAAGAAATAAAGGCCTGTCACCGAATTACACTCTTCATCTTCAACGGACCCGGCAGTGGCGCCCATGCCACTATGCCGGTCCATGCTTGAGGGATCAAGGCTTCGTCGGTCATTGATGTCGGTAAGGCTATTGGTTTTTTTCTTCGGCCAGAATACGGCGAAGAGCCTTGATTGATGCACTGGCTGGACCGTTTCTGGAGATCAGTTTGCGTGACTGGGGCGGATAAAGTCGCGCCTCGATCGGCTGGCCGTTCCAGGAAAAGACGAGTACAGGGATCTCCAGTCTTTTTTCATGCTCTCTGACACTCAGATCAGGTGCCTCATCAAAGTGGATCGTGGCATCGATCAGTTTCCAGATGACCTCTTCAGGAGTGTCTGGATAGAGATGCAATAGGATGGGATTGTGTTCCCCCGCCGTTCCATCCAGGACGGTTCCAACCAGACGGGGCGAGAAAGGCTCAAGAAACTCCATCGCCTCCAAGGCCGTTTGCCGAAGCCGGCGGATGAATTCTGACTGGCGTTGGAAGCGGAATATCCGATGGTATTCCAGCAAAGCGGCGGTGACGCTGGCATCGTCCGGAAGATTTTTTCTCCAGTCCAATCCCAGTCGTTCAGAAGCCTTGCGTTTTGCCTCCGCATAATTGTTGATCCCTTCCTCTACGATGAGTCGGGCGCTTAGTTGGGCAATTCGGATTCGATTGCGAGTCGGTTCCATGGTTGGTCATGTTGTCAATACAATGAATTCAATACGGAATCTGATTGGCTGTCGGTTGTTGGCTGGAGCGATGCGGGCCGGTAGTCTGGAAGGTATTCCTCGCGGAAGATCTCTTCCACGGCCTCGGGTTTGGGATCGGTACGCAGCCCGGTTTCAGGGTCGATCATGGCGGTCACCAGACCTTTTGGTCTGGGAAACTGAAATTGCGGTCGATCACTCAGGGCCACTTTCATATAGTCCAGCCACATGGGTAAAGCTGCCCGTGCCCCGGTTTCCCCCTTGCCCAAAGGCTTGGACGAGTCGAAGCCCACCCAGCTGATGGCAACCAGTGGTGGCGCATAACCGTTGAACCAGGCATCGCGTTGGTCGTTGGTAGTGCCGGTTTTACCGGCAAGATCATTGCGGCCCAATTGCCTGGCGCGGACCCCCGTTCCCCGACGAATCACATCTTGCAACAAGGAATGCATCAAAAAGTGGATGCGTGGGGACAAAATTCTCGGGGCTGCGTTTCGACAGTGTTGGCACGCTTGTCTGGGATTCGCCTGTTCGAGGATTTCTCCATCCTGAATCTCTATCTGCTCAATGAGATACGGTGTGATCCGGTAACCCCCGTTGGCGAAAGTGGAAAAGACACGTCCCATATCCAAAAGAGTAGCCGTACCGCTGCCTAGAGCCAGGGTGGGCGTTTTGGGAAGCTGCTCGGGTCGGAATCCGAAGCGCAATGCGGTGTCGATCACTTTTTCAACACCAATGGCCTGCAGTAGACGAATGGAAACCAGATTACGCGATTTGCGAAGCGCCACTCTCAGGCGCGTAGGACCGTAGAATTTTCCGCTGTAATTCTCTGGCCTCCAGTCAGATTCCACATTGTGGTAGACGACGGGGGCGTCATTGATCAGGCTGGCCGCGGTAAAACCGGATTCCAGGGCAGCTGTGTACAGGATGGGCTTGAACCCGGAGCCAGGTTGACGCTGCGCCTGAACCGCACGGTTGAATTTGCTCAGATTGAAATCATATCCACCCTGCAGGGCCAGAATTGCCCCGGAACGACTGTCCAGGGAGAGAAGGGCGCCTTCCACTTCAGGTATTTGCGTGAGGCGCCACTGCCCATTGCTATCTTTGCGGATGCGGATCAGGTCGCCGGGTTTCAGAATCTCCTCCACTTTCCGGGGAAGCCGGCCTAGCCGGTTGCCTGGCAATGCCTTGCGCGCCCAGCGCATTCCTTTCCAGGGAAGGTCAACAGTTTCGCCGTTAGCCAACAGCAGTTTTGCCTGCTTGTTTCTCTTGTCCAGATTTGTTACCAAAGCAGGAAGGGTGGCGCCGGCGTTTCTTAGTGCTCTGAGGGCATCCAATTCAATTGGCAAAGAAGTTGTGTGGTCCACTCGCCTTTCGGGCCCTCGATAACCGTGACGCTCATCGTAGGCGTGGAGGGCGCTTCGTACGGCATGGTGTGCAGCTGCCTGAAGCGTGCTGTCGATTGTGGTGGTGATCCGGTATCCTTTGGTATAGATTTCCTTCCCATAACGTTCAAAGAGCATGGATCTCACCCATTCTGCGACATAAGGTGCGATGTTGCCCTGGTTGGGGCGGTTCAGGGTGGCAGTGACGGGCCGGGAAGCGGCTGAACGGTATTGATTTTCGTCTATCATCGCCAGTTCACGCATATGCCTTAGAATATAGTTGCGCCGTTCAATTGCTCGCTGTGGATTTGAGATCGGGTTGAATCTTGACGGTGCTTTGGGTAACCCTGCGATCATGGCAGTTTGGGCCAGATCCAGTTGATCCAATGATTTGCCGTAATAGATTTGGGCCGCAGCGGCAATGCCATAGGCGTGGTGTCCCAGATAGATTTTATTCAGATAAAGCTCAAGTATTTCACTTTTGCTCAGCGCTTTCTCGATTTTAAGTGCCAGTAAAATTTCCTTGAGTTTGCGTTCATAGGTCTTTTCCGGGCTCAGAAAGAAATTTCTGGCCACTTGCATGGTGATGGTGCTGCCGCCCTGACGTTTGTGCCCGGTTCGCGCCAATTCCCAGGCCGCTCTTAACAGGCCCTGGATGTCAACGCCTGGATGATGGTAAAAGCGGGAATCTTCGGCAGCCAAAAAGGCTTGGATCATGACTGCTGGTATCTGATCGATGTGAACTGGAATTCGCTTCTTATCCCCGAAGGTAGCAATGAGCTTGCCGTCATGGCTATAGATTTCCAGGGGAATTTGGAAATCGATAGAGCGAAGGGTCTTCGGATCTGGCAACTGCGGGGCGATGTGAAAGTAGATCCCCGCCGTAAGACTCAGGCCGATCACAAAGGTGGTGACGATCAGCCACCCCAAGCCTTTGAATAAAATACGCATATTGATCTTAGAGAAGGAAATGATGTGAATCGAGTCAAAAAATTTAGGTGAAAGTTTTTGAAGACAACTTCCAACCTTCACCTGGATGAATATTAACTATACTACAAAGTGACTGAGGAACTGTGGTGTTGTTCCAGGCAATCCATGGTTCTACGTATGAATACGTCGCAGCCCTAAGGAACCGATCTGAAATGTTAATCAAACGTAAGCAGCCATCATTATTGGGAATCGATATCAGTTCGGCTGCGGTCAAACTGCTCGAACTAAGCAAGCAGGGTGATCGTTACCGAGTCGAAAGTTATGCTGTCGAACCTTTGCCACCGGATGCCGTTGTCGACAAGACGATTTCCGACGTCGAATTGATCGGCAAGGTGATCAAAACCGTCATCAAGAAATCCGGTTCTCGCCTCAAACATGCCGCAGTTGCTGTGTCGGGATCGGCTGTGATCACCAAGGTCATCACAATGCCTTCCAATTTGTCCGAACAGGAAATGGAAGAGCAGATCGAGCTGGAGGCCGACCAATACATCCCCTATTCGTTGGATGAAGTCAGCATGGATTTCGAGCTGCTCGGTCCCAATGACAAGAATTCTGAAATGAACGATGTCCTGTTGGCAGCAAGCCGACGGGAAAATGTGGACAACCGGGTTGCGGTATTGGAGTTGGCCGGCATCAAGGCGGCAGTTGTCGATGTAGAGGCTTATGCACTCGAGAATGCTTTCAGCCTGGTTCAGGAGCAACTTCCACAGGGTACGTCCCATGAGGGGGCGATTGCCATCGCGGATATTGGAGCGACCACCCTGACCTTCAATGTCCTCCACCGGGGTCGAATCGTTTATACCCGGGAGCAGGGATTTGGGGGGCGGCAATTAACTGAGGAAATTCAACGCCGATATGGTTTGTCCTATGAAGAGGCAGGGCTGGCGAAAAAACATGGGGGCCTGCCTGACAGTTACATCAGTGAGGTGTTGGAGCCTTTCAAGATGGCGATGGTGCAGCAGATTGGGCGATCGCTTCAATTTTTTCTCTCATCGAGTGCGCACCGCAACATTGACTTTCTGATTTTGGCCGGGGGCTGCGCTTCCATTGCCAATATCGAACAATCGGTGCACCAGAAACTTGGACTGTCGACTATGGTCGCCAATCCATTCGTGAAAATGCCCCTGGCAAGCCGGGTCAATGCGCAGGATCTTCGTAATGATGCCCCGGCGATGATGCTCGCATGTGGTTTGGCTTTGAGGAGTTTTGACTGATATGGCTCGCATAAATCTACTACCATGGCGTGAAGAACGACGGAAACAGCAGCAAAAGGAGTTTTTAATTTCCATAGGACTGGCGATGGGTTCTGCCGCCGTGATCATGTTGCTGGTACATTTCTTTATTGCAGATCGGATCGAATATCAACAACAACGCAACCAATATCTTAACGATCAGATCGCCGTTCTGAACCACAAGATACGCGAAATCCAAAACCTGGAAAAGAAGCGGGACAGGCTGATTGCAAAAATGGATATCATCCAGCGGCTTCAGTCAAGTCGTCCAGAGATCGTTCATTTATTCGATGCGTTATCAAGAACCGTGCCGAATGGAGTGTATTTGACCCAATTCAAACAAGCCGGTGACAAGCTGGAAGTGTCGGGCATTTCCCAGTCCAATGCCAGGGTGTCGGCATATATGCGTAATCTGGATGCTTCTGCGTGGATGAAAAAACCCAGTCTAAAGATTATCGAATCGAAGAAACCGTCCAAAAAGGGGCGAAGAGGCTATTTCTCTCTGCAGATCAGGCAGGAACATCCCAACACCAATCGGGCCGGAGGTAATCGATAATGAACCTTTCCGAAATCAATTGGGATTTGGACGCGGCGGGTACCTGGCCCTGGCCGATCAAGTTGACGACCATCATTTTACTTTCCCTGGTGGTTGTGGGCTTATGGTTTTATTTCGATACGAATGATCAACTGGCAGAGTTGAAGAACGTCCAAAGTAAAGAAGAAGGGCTGAAAAGTACGTTTGCCTTCAAACAGAAAAAAGCAGCCAATCTGGAGGAATACAAACAACAGCTGGCCGAAATGGAAAAGACCTTCGGCGATATGCTCAGGCAGTTACCTAATAAAGCTGAAGTACCCGCCTTATTGGTGGACGTCTCACAGACGGGCCTGGCCAGTGGGTTGGAATTTCAGCTTTTCCAGCCTCAGGGCGAGGTGCACAAGGACTTCTATGCAGAGTTGCCTATCAAGGTGCGGGTGATTGGCAATTATGAACAGCTTGGAACGTTTGTCAGTGGTTTGGCTTCGCTGCCCAGGATTGTGACGGTTCACAACGTTTCCATCAAGCCCATTGCCAATAATGACAAGCTGGTGATGAATGCGGTCATCAAGACCTATCGATATCTGGAGGAAGGAGAGGTCAACGTCAACAAAGGGCGTAAGAAAGGCAGAAAGCGGGGGAGAAGATGATGTGTGTGAAAGCGTCGGTGACGATTCGACTGGTATCTTTGGCTGCAATTTTGCTGCTGAACGGCTGTGGTAGCCGGGACATGTCTGATTTGGAAGCGTATGTCGCAGAGGTCAAGGCCCGTCCTAAAGGCGGCATCAAGCCATTGCCGGAGATAAAAATGGTAGAGACCTTCGTTTTCGAGCCCGAGGGTTTGCGTGATCCCTTCGCGCCTGCCAAGCAGGCTCCTACTCCCCAAGTCGCGGTCGGAGGGAGTGGTATCAAACCGGATACCAGTCGTCCCAGGGAAGCGCTTGAATCATTTTCCCTGGACAGTCTGCGAATGGTGGGAACAGTCAAAAAGAAGGGCGAGTTATGGGCACTGGTTCAAACAGCTGAAGGAACGGTTTACCGGGTACGGACGGGTAATCACATGGGACGAAATTATGGCCGTATCGTGCGGGTCACCGATGATCGCATTGAATTGGTAGAGATCGTTCCTGACAGCCCGGGTAACTGGCGTGAGAAGGAAGCAGCAGTGGCCTTGGCCAATTGATGGGTTTTGGATGCAACATGAGAAGGTATGCGCTTATGTTTTATAACAACGTTGCGGGCAAGCAATGGAATGTGAGGATGCTATTTCACCTGAGCTGGCTTGTTGGCTGGTTCCTGTTGGTCTCGATAGTGAATGCTGGAGAATCGCAATTGCAGGATCTTCGATTCAAAACGTTGCCAGGGGACAGATTGCAACTGCAATTTCAGTTCGCTGGCCCGGTGGTGACACCCAAGGCGTTTCAGACCAACAATCCGGCCCGTATCGTGTTGGACTTTCCCGGGGTGAAAAGTGCTCTGAACAAGAAAAACATTCCCATCAATATGGGGGTGGTCACCCACGTGAACATCGTGGAAGGAGGCGGGCGGTCACGGGTGGTGATCAATCTGATCGATCAGGCACCTTATCAGATCGAGCCAGAGGGAAATGAGCTTCTGGTGACTGTGGAAAATGCAGGCGCCATGACTTCCGCGGCGACTCCCAACAAAACTCCCTCCACAGATTTGTTGGGTCAGCGGATCGAAAAAATCGATTTTCGCCGGGGCCCGAACGGGGAAGGGCGGATATTGATCTCCCTGGAAAATCCCAATACCCTGGTGGACCTGCGTGAAGAAGGCGGGAAGGTGATCGCCACCTTCCTGAACACGACATTGCCGCGGAAACTGGCGAAGAAACTCGATGTGACGGATTTCGCCACGCCGGTCAAAAGCATCTCGGCATTCTCGGATGGCAAGAAAACCCGTCTGGTCATCATCCCTGCCGGTGGCAACTACGATTATCTTTCTTACCAGTCGAATCGTCTTCTGACCATCGAGTTCCGTCCTTTGAGCCGGGCCGAGAAGGAACAGATCAAGAAAAAGAAATTTCCTTATACAGGACAACGGCTATCACTGAATTTCCAGGACATTCCGGTACGTTCGGTGTTGCAGATTCTGGCTGATTTCACCGGGCTCAACATCATTGCCTCCGATTCGGTCAAGGGCAATGTGACCCTGCGGCTCAACAACGTCCCCTGGGATCAGGCGCTGGACCTGATTCTGAAGGCCAAGGGATTGGGCAAGCGTAAGGAAGGCACGGTGGTGTGGATCGCGCCCTTGGACGAAATCATCAAGTTGGAGAAGAAGGAACTGGAACACGTCCAGTTCAAGGAAAAGAAGGAACCGCTCAGGACCGAGATCATCCAGCTCAATTACGCCAAGGCAGCCGCTGTGATGAAAGTTCTGAAGGGGATGCAGAAGACGGCTGGCACCGGAGAAACGGGGAAAATACCTGAATACACCACCAATTTCCAGGAACCTTCTGCGGGCAGTGTCGAAGGGACCGTGGCGGGAGGATCGATTCTGTCACCCCGGGGTGAAGTCAATATCGACCCGCGCACCAATATCCTGATCGTCAAGGATACGCCGAACAATCTGGAAGCCGTTCGCAAGCTGGTGCATCGGCTCGATCGGCCCATCAGGCAGGTGTTGATCGAATCCCGAGTGGTACTGGCTGATAATAATTTCACCCGCGAACTTGGGATCAAGATAAACGCGCAAAGACAAACAGGGAGCCCGGGCAGTCAGCAGTCGGCCATTGGCGGATCTTTGGGAGATACGCTCTTGAGTCAATTAGGGGGGTCATTGGTCGATCTGCCCACGACCGGGGCGGCAGCAGGTGGCTTTGGCCTTGCCATCTTTAAACTGAACGACTATCTGATGCGGCTGGAGATTTCCGCTCTGCAGGCTGAGAATCGTGGAGATGTGATATCCATGCCGAAGGTCATTACTCAGGATCAGAACAAGGCGTCCATAGAACAGGGGGTGGAGATACCCTTTGCGACGACCAGCCAGAATGGGACTCAGACCCAGTTCAAGGAAGCGGTGTTGAAGCTGGATGTGACCCCCCATGTCACGCCAGATGACAATGTGGTGATGGATCTGCTGGTCAAGAAGGATTCACAAGGTATCACGACTCCAACTGGGTTGATATCGATCAACAAACGGCAAATTGAAACCACGGTTCAGGTGAGCAATGGTGAGACCGTGGTTCTGGGTGGTGTCTATGAACAGGAGAAACGTAAAACCGTTGACAAAGTCCCTTTCTTCGGAGATCTGCCGGGGATCGGGTTCTTTTTCCGAAGGGTGAAAAACATAGATAATAAAAACGAACTGCTGATCTTCATCACCCCCAAAATCCTCAAGCAGGCCGTGACGCTTCACTGACCTGCAAGTCCGCGCCAGGGACGGCGCTCTTCCTCCTTTTCCCTCTCCTTTGAACAGTCACATCGTGATAAGATGCCAGCTTTACAGGTTGGGCTCACTTGCCGTGACTCGTCCTTATGAAACGTAGTGATAATTTATATCTGATCGGCCCCATGGGGGCGGGCAAGACCACTATTGGTCGCATGTTGGCCAAGGAACTGGACAAGCACTTTTATGACAGTGATGGGGAGATCGAAGTGCGAACCGGTGTGGACATCCCCCTGATCTTCGAATATGAGGGAGAGAGCGGATTTCGCAGGCGTGAGAGTGATGTGCTGGTTGATCTGATCAAACTGCGCGGGATTGTTTTGGCTACCGGTGGCGGTATCGTGCTCAGCAAGGAAAACCGGGAATTGTTATCGATAAACGGCTTTGTCGTCTATCTTCGCTGCCCGGTGGAGAAACAACTGGAAAGAACTCATAAGGATAGCCACCGGCCTCTTCTGAAAACACCGGATCCGGAAACCCGCTTGAGATCGTTGCTTGAAGTCCGGGCTCCCTTATATGAAAGTGCCGCTGATGTGATCGTCGATACTGGCATCTGTTCCAGTCGGCAAGCGGTAAGAAAGATTTTGAAAGTCTATCGAACCTATAATTGATACATGAAAACCTTGCATATTGATTTAGGCGAACGTGGTTATCCGATCTATATCGGCGCCGGACTTCTGGATCGACCCGGGCTTATCGAGACTCACATTGGCGGCCAACAGATGATGGCAGTGACCAATGAAGTGGTGGCGCCATGGTACCTGGAACAAATCATGGATGGACTGGGCATCGCGGAAAAAACCAGTCTGATCCTTCCCGATGGTGAACGCCACAAGACCCTGTCGACCGTGGAGAGGATCTTTGACGCCCTGTTGCAGCATCGTTTCGGTCGGACTGCCACCCTGATTGCACTGGGTGGCGGTGTGATCGGGGATATCGTGGGTTTTGCCGCTGCCTGTTATCAGCGGGGAATTCCTTTTATTCAAATACCAACGACATTACTGGCCCAGGTGGATTCTTCGGTGGGTGGCAAGACCGGGGTCAACCATCCCTTGGGCAAGAATATGATCGGTGCCTTTTATCAGCCCCGCGCGGTCATTGCCGATACCTCGGTGCTCGATACTCTGGCGGATCGTGAGCTGAAGGCCGGACTGGCGGAAGTCATCAAGTACGGGTTGATCCAGGACGAGCCTTTTTTTCATTGGCTGGAAGAACACATCGAGGGGCTGCTCGCCCGCCGGCCAGAGGAACTTGTCACCGCCGTTGAGCGATCCTGCCGCAACAAATCCTATGTGGTGGCCCAGGACGAGCGGGAATCGGGACTCAGGGCGATCTTGAATTTCGGCCATACATTCGCACACGCGATCGAGACCGGCATGGGGTATGGCCGCTATCTTCACGGAGAAGCCGTAGCCATCGGCATGTGCCAGGCTGCCGATCTGTCCCGGCGATTGGGGCTGCTGTCCCCATCGGAGGTGGATAGAATTGTGGCTCTGATCGAGCGTGCGGGTCTGCCTGTCTCACCGCCTGCGGAGCTGGATGATGAACAATTCCTGGCACACATGGCTGTGGACAAAAAAAATATCGATGGCAAACTGCGGTTGGTGCTGTTGGAGTCCATTGGCCACGCCACTTTGCCAACAATTGTCCCTTTGGAGCAACTAAGAGCGACCCTGGATGAGTACGGCCGAGCAACTATCTGAACAACCCTCTTTCCTTGGCAAGGAAGATTTCGATTTTCTTGCGCCTGAAAGGCGGCAGAAATTTGATCTGCTCGTTCATTTGTTGGCCAATCTGGATCAGCCTCTTTTCCTTTCAGGTCCCGACGGGATCGGCAAGACCACCCTGTTGCAACAACTCCAATGTCGGGCTTTGCCGGGCTGGCAAATCACCTTGATCGAGGCATCGGGCGATCAGGGTTTCGAAACCTTGCAGCATTCTTTGGCGATTTCATTGGGCCTGGAGATTTTCAACGCAGCAGGGTTAAGTGAGTGTTTGGATGCGATGGCAAGGCGGGAGGAAATCATGGTGCTGGCCGTGGATGATGCGGGCCTGTTGATGCCGGGGGTGCTCGACGCCCTATGCCGTTTTGCATTACATTTTCCAGCTCTGCGTGTGGTGGCGGCCCTGCGGCCCGATGATATTCACGTCAAGGGTATGAGCGATTCGTGGGCGGTGGAGGAGGCTCATATCATTGAACTGCCGCCACTGACCGAAGCTCAATCACAGGCCTATCTTCAAAATGTATGGATCCGTCTGGGGAAAACCTTGGATCCTGAAAGTCGGGAAGCAGGAGATATCTATAAGATTTCCCATGGGGTCCCCGCCAACATACGTCATTACGCCCTGGGCCAGATAGGCAAGCCCTCTGTCCAGTGGCATCGGGCACTGGCCAAACCCGTGTATCTTGCGCTTGCCGCCGTGGTGCTGGCTGTGGTGGGTGTCACCTGGTGGCAGCAGCAGGTTGCTGTGGAACCTCGTTCCACGGCTTCATCAACTCAACCCAGTCCTTCTCGAAGCGTCGCACAACAGGCAACGTCTTTGGTGCAAACGGACTTGTCGGAGCTGCCATCCACTGAGGAACCCGCTTTGCCATTCGTCACAGGCAGCGAGACGGTGACGCCTTTGTCAGACGAATTCATTGACCCTCTAGAATCAGTAGTTCAGGGCAATGGAGCAGCGCAGGATGAAATTGTGGTGTCCGAGCTCGGGCAGGCTGGGGATAAAGCGGTGTCCGAACTCAAGCAAACATCAGTGACTCCGGCCGGGGACTTCGTGCCAGCGAAGCAGAAACAGGAAGATGTGCAGGGGGAAGCGGCACCTGTTTCAGAACCGCCTTCCCCAACCAACAAGGCGATTGCTACTGGAGAAGCCGGGCTGTACGATGCCGCATGGTTGATGCAGCAGCCACCGCTGCATTATACGCTCCAGATAGCTGCTTTCGATAAACTGGAGGATCTGCGCGTTTTCGCCAGACGTCACAATCAGCTCCAGCCCCTGGCTTTTTACCAAAAACGCCGCAACGGCCGTGACTGGTACCCTCTTTTATACGGCGTCTATGCCTCTCTCGAGGCATCCAAGCAAGCCCGGAATCGTTTGCCTGCTGGTATCGAAAAACCCTGGTTACGGAGATTGCGCTCGGTGCAGAAAGAAATCCACGCGAACTCGAGTCCCTAGCCCGAAACTTACCCAACCGCCCCCGTCTCATCACTGGATTCATTACATAAGGAACCTCCCATGAGTGAACGCTTTTGTTTCATCGATGCACTACTGAAGCGTCCAGTACCCCGGACCCCGGTGTGGTTCATGCGCCAGGCTGGTCGTTACCTGCCGGAATATCGTCAGGTTCGCCAACGGGCTGGCAGTTTCATGAACCTGTGTACCAATCCGGAGTTGGCTTGCGAAGTGACATTACAACCGCTGCGCCGCTTCAAGCTGGATGCCGCGATTCTGTTTTCGGATATTCTGACCATTCCCGATGCCATGGGATTGGGTTTGTCTTTCAGGGAAGGGGAGGGGCCCCATTTCGAGCATCCCATTCGCACGGAGACGGACATTGACAATCTTCCAGGGATCGATCCGGAAGTGGATTTGCGTTATGTCATGGACGCGGTTCGCCTGATCCGTCGTGAACTGGGAGGCAAGGTGCCGCTGATCGGTTTTGCCGGTAGCCCCTGGACTTTGGCGACTTATATGGTGGAAGGAAGCAGTAGTCGGGATTTCAAGCGAGTCAAAAGAATGCTGTATGACCGACCGGATCTGATGTCCGGATTATTGGATAAACTCTCGATCGCGGTGGCCGATTATCTCAATGCTCAGATCGCTGCCGGCGCCCAGGCGATCATGCTGTTCGATACCTGGGGGGGAGTCTTGACTCCCCAGGACTATCGTGGGTTTTCCCTTGCGGCGGCACAGAATGTCCTGCAGAAACTGCAGACTGGAGAAAGTGAGGACCGGATTCCCACCATTCTTTTCACCAAGGGGGGAGGGCAATGGTTGGAAGCCCAGGCACTGAGCGGATTCGATGCCTTGGGATTAGATTGGACCTGCGATATTGCAGAAGCTCGCCGGCGCGTGGGAAACCAAGTGGCCCTGCAGGGCAACCTCGATCCCATCACCCTTTTTGCTTCTCCTGAGATAATCCGTAGTCGAGTGGCGGATGTGCTGGAGCGATATGGGGCTGGCAGCGGTCACGTTTTCAATCTGGGACATGGTATCTTGCCCGATGTGGATCCCTCCCATGTGGTAGCCATGGTGGATGCAGTGCATGAGTTGAGTCCTGCCTGGCACCGGTGAAACCCCGTCTGCTGCTCATTGCGTGGATACTGTTTGCTTTATTGCTGTGGTTGTTTGATCTGGGTTCCCCTGCCAGCAGTCATATGGCTGCCGTAGCGGTCTTGATTGCTTTTCTCTGGATGACAGAGGCCGTTCCCCTGGCGGTGACGGCATTGCTTCCGTTAGTGTTGTTCCCTCTGCTTGGGATCGCTTCCACCAGGGTGGTGGCGGGAAAATACATGAATTCCACCGTGTTCCTGCTCATCGGAGGATTTCTGATCGCCCAGGCCATGGAACGCTGGGGATTGCACCGGCGCATTGCCCTTTCAGTGCTGGGCGTCTTTGGTGGTCAGCCGGTGGCATTGGTGCTGGGATTCATCACCACCACGGCCTTTCTGTCCATGTGGATCTCCAACACTGCCGCCACCCTGGTGATGCTTCCCATTGCTCTGGCAATCCTGGCCCATTTCGAGGGGCTTGTCTCGGCGCATAAAGCGCACCGACTGGGAGTCGCGTTGCTCCTGGGGATCGCCTATTCGGCATCGCTCGGAGGGTTGATGTCCCTGGTGGGCACTCCCCCGAATCTGGTATTTGCCAGGCTTTACAGCGATCTTTCCGGCGTGGAGGTGGATTTTGCCCGCTGGTTGTTTGTCGGCGTTCCAGTGGGGGCCGCAATGTTGGTGATCCTGGCAGGATATCTGACTGTTCTGTACCTGTGGGGATTCGGTCGAGGAATCAATCTCAAGGCTATCCTCAGTGAAGAAAAGGCACGACTCGGCCCGGTTTCATCAGAAGAATGGAAAGTGGCTGCTGTATTCACTGCCACAGCATTGCTGTGGCTGGGGCGCAAGGGGATTGATCTGGCAAATTGGCATGTGCCCGGCTGGCAAGGATGGTTGTCTCATGGCGAACTTTTGGATGACGGAACAGTGGCCATCGCCATGGCAGTGTTGTTGTTTCTGATTCCCGCCAAGGGAAAAAGCGCGTTGCTGGATGTGAACGCCTTCGGTCGCTTGCCTTGGGCAGTGGTGATTCTGTTCGGTGGCGGTTTTGCTCTGGCTTCTGGTTTCGTGGACAGTGGGTTGTCGGCCTATCTGGCTGGAATACTGGGTGATCTGAGCGGTGTCAGCCAGATCGGAATCATGGCGATGGTGGCCGCTGGTATGACCTTTCTCACCGAGCTGACCTCCAATACCGCAACCACCCAGATGGTGCTTCCTATTCTGGCTTCGGTGGCCGACGCCCTCCATACTGATCCATTATGGTTGATGCTTCCTGCTACCTTCTCCGCCTCTTGTGCCTTCATGTTCCCGGTCGCTACACCTCCCAACGCCATCGTATTCGGCAGTGGGCATATTCAGATGAAGGATATGATCTGCACTGGACTGTTTCTCAATCTGATCGGGATACCGGTCGTGGTGGGCATGCTGACTTGGCTGATACCGCTTGTTTTTCTATAGAGAAGGCCCAAGAGCTTCGACAGGTGATGGCGATGAGGGGAACAATCTCACTGTGTTGGCCATAATCGCCATATGAGAATCAGAATGGCACTGAACTGACTGATCCAGAACAAGAAACTCCAAAACAGAATGTTGGCGCGAATATTGGCAAGGCCGACTTTCGTTTCTGCGCGCAGCTTTTCTATTTCCACTCTGAGTTCTACTCGAAGCTGCTCGATCTCTTTGGTCAGATCTGATCTAAGTAACTCGATCTCCTTGCTCAGGTCAGTTCTGAGTTGCTCGATCTCTTTGGTCACCATTTAGCCAGTTCGATATCCTTGGTCCCTTCCGTCCTGAGCTGCTCGATCGCTATCATCAGGTCGGCCCGAACCTGTTCTATTTCCTTGAGCAGACGCGGTTCGGTTTCTCTCAAGTCCGGGCGAGTGACTGTATCAGACAAATTGGGGTAGCGTTCTTCGAGTGCTTCAAAAGCCTCGGCAATGATCTTGGCCCTGGACTTGTCGTCGGGGGCATTGGCCAGCTTTTCGTAGATACGATGACTGAGGGCATGGAACAGCAAAGGAGTAATTAAATCAAGGCAATAATAGCATACTCAAGCAAAAGCGGATTCTGACCCCGATTGACCCGGTTGTGGAACACCGTTCACGAACCGTATCGTTTCGCTTCCAACCAGCCGTGTTTGGCTGCCAGGGTCGATTAGAATGGCACGGTTGAGAGGATCGGCGGTGCCGAGTGTGATGACAATCCCATCGCTCTGTTTATCGGCTCTGCGCAGCATGTTCACGGCTTCCGGCAGAGCGAACTGTTCACCGAATTGGCCGGCGACGAATCGTCCACCGCGAATTTCCCCTCGAACCTCCAGGCGTCGATATATCCTGATCAAGCTCAGCCAGGAGGGCATGGCGGGTTCCGTGGCCGCCAGGGCGCGAAACACGACCCCATAACGTTTGAGAAGGCACCGGGCTCGGTGTTCATCGGCATCTTCCTGAGCAGTTTCCGGGACAATTTTCAAACTTTGCCAGCGGCCGGTATTTTCCAGACTCCCGATCACCCTCTTGTAGCGGCGCTTTTTTACCTCCGGCAGGATCAGGGCGCGCAATCCATCGAAGCTGTCGGCACTTGCCAGTCCCAGGGCGACCAGTTCGGCCAGGCAGGCCTCGAGCTGGGAAGGCAGCAACCGGCAGATATCCAGCAACTCATCGAAAAATAAAGCCCCTTGCTGGTCCAGGGTTTCCAGGACCTTTTCTGAAGCCGGGTTCAAGGGAGAATGTATGCAGGTAGGGTCGATCCAATGGCTGAGCCGGCGTCTCGGGATGAAAGCGACTGGAATCCGTTTACAGGGTGTACGCTTGCCGCTGGGTGTCAGACGTAACCAGCGCAGACGCCCGGCCAGGCACAACCGGTCGAGCCAGCTGGGGTCGTATTCTGTCAGACGGGCAGGGAGGATCGAATTTTCCCATTGACCGGCGGTGGCCTCGAAGCCCTCCAGTTGAGCCAGGATTTCAATCAGTGCCTGCTCTCCTTCAAGGCGGGTCTCAGGATGAAGATGCTGCCAGCGCAGCAGGAAACGCATGAAACCAGCGTGAGAGACGGGTTCGATAGCCTCGCGCAGAGTCTTCAAGGTAAGGCGGTGGATACGGGCCAACTGGCTTCGATCACACCAACCGAAGTCACCTCGTAACACAGTGCCTTCCTGTTCAAGCCGTAGCAGAGCCTGTTCGATGGCATGGTTGGGAACGCCGGTGTCCTGCGCTAGTTTGTCGATGGTGACCGGGCCCGTTACCGACAATCGTGCCCGGAGAATCTCGATCAATGCTGTTTCGAAATCCCAGGGTTGGTTTTCCATGGCCTTTGGCAGTCTCGGCAATGGTTGGGGTCGTGCGTCGGGATGGAGAGCCCGCCAACGTGGCCAGTGTTCGCTCACGATCCAGAATCTGTCCAGAATGTTGCAGACCCGGTGTTCCTGGCAAAGCTGCATGAGCCAGGGGTGCCATTCCCGCTGGATTTCGTCGGTGATGAAAAACCCGGAGATCAATAAGGCATCGTAGAGTTCATCAACATCACGGGGATCGGGCCAAACCTCTCGTCTCAGCTGCTCAATGGCTTGGGGATCCAGGCGGGCCAGATCACCTGCCTGCTGAGGATCGATCCAGCGACGTTGAGAGACGGCCCGTACCCGGCGTTCCTCCAGCGGAGCGCCATCGAGAAAGGCATAGATGCGCGCCCCGACCATTTCCGCTGCCAGAGGAGAAGGTTCTATGGTTTCCTTGGCGACCACCTCAATTTCACCGCTCTCAATGCCGCGCAGGATCCGTTCCAGTCCGTCGATGTCCATGGCTTCACGAAGGCAGTCGTCCAGAGTTTGATGTATCAGGGGGTGATCAGGGATCTCACGGTCTCCCTGGATGTTCTCGAGACAAGCCAACTGGCCCGGGAAAACGGCGGTCACCAAGTCCTCGGCCTCCATACGGATCAGATAGGGAGGCGTCTTGCGGCCGTTCCTGAAACGGCGTACCGCGAGGGATGCCGTGGCATTCCAGCGCCACCGCGCGGTAAACATGGGATTGTCCAGTACCGCCTGGATCAGCAGATCGCGCACCGAGGTGCTATGCAGAAAATCCTTGATGGACTCCAAAGGAAAGCTTTGGCCCGAGCCCAGCGATAGCAGCAGCGCGTCTTCCGTGGCTGCGGCCTGGAGTTCGAAGTTGAAGTGACGACAGAACCGCTTGCGCAGGGCCAGTCCCCAGGCTCGGTTGATCCGGCTGCCATAGGGACTGTGAATGATCAGGTGCAGATCGTTGGCCTCGTCGAAGAATCGTTCCAGCACGATACGCTTTTGGCTAGGCATGGTGTCCAGAGCTTTACCGGCGGTGGCCAGATATTCCACAGCCTGCCGGACAGCCTCGTGATTCAATTTCAGCGATTGCTGCAGTTGGGATTGGATAGCCTCCAAAGGATTTGAGGGGGAGGGCAGGGACCGGTCTTCAGGGACGCTGTGAATACGTCCCTGTACGCTCGGGACCCGGCCGTCCGGGCCGGGTACGCCCTTCAGACCGGTCCCTGCCCTCCCTGTGGTTTCCATGACGCCTTGGAAGATTTCCTCCCGCAGCCGGGAGACTGCCTTGGTGAGCACATCGCTGCGGCCCGGGGCCTCGCCGAACCAGAAAGGGATGCTGGGCGGGGCGCCCCTGGCGTCCTCCACCCGCAGGGCGTCACGCTCCAATCTCAGTACCCGCCAGCTGCTGTTGCCCAGCTGGAAGATGTCACCGGCCAGGCTCTCGATGGCGAAGTCCTCGTCCACACTGCCGATCACCTCGCCCGTAGGATCGACGATCACCCGGTAGTCGGCGGTGTCGGGAATGGCACCACCGCAGGTGATGGCGGTGAGACGGGCATTCCGGCGGCCCCTGAGACGATTCTGGATGCGGTCCCAGTGCAGATAGGCTCCACGGCGGCCGCGGGAGGTGGCGTAGCCCTCCGCCAACATGGTGAGGATCTCTGCGAAGGTTTCCCGTGACAGTTCTGAATAGGGGGCAGCACGGCGGAGGGTTTGCAACAGCCTGTCCTCCTCCCATTCGTCTGTGGCGCACATGGCCACGATCTGCTGGGCCAACACGTCCAGATGGGACGGGGCGATACAACAGGGTTCCAGTTCCCGCCGCCGGATCGCGTCCACCAGCGCCAGGGCGGTCACCAGTTCGTCGCGGCTGGTGGGAAACAATCGCCCTTTGGGTACTCGGTCGAGGCTGTGGCCGGCGCGACCGAGGCGCTGCAGCCAGGTGGCCACCGAGTTGGTGATGCCCAGCTGACATACCAGGTCCACGTCGCCGATGTCGATGCCCAGTTCCAGCGAGGCGGTGGCCACCAGAGCCTTCAGCTCCCCGGCCTTGAGGCGGCGTTCGGCCTCCAGCCGCTGGGGACGGGCGAGGCTGCCGTGATGGGAGGTGACCTGCTCCTCTCCCAGCCTTTCGCTCAGGGCCCTGGCCACCCTTTCGGCCTGACGGCGGGTGTTGACGAACACCAGGGTGGTGCGATGGGTCCGGATCAATTCCGCCATGCGGTCATAGAGGGACTTGGCCGCCTCCTGGGACTGCACCGCCTCCAGCGGCAGATCCGGCAGGACGATGTCCAGGTCCAGGGTGCGCAGGAAACCGGCATCGATGATCTCGCAGTCTTCCAGTGGACGGTCGCCCAGGAGAAACCGGGCCACGGTTGTCAGGGGGGTCTGGGTGGCGGACAGGCCGATGCGGGTGAATGATTCATCGCACAGATGGGACAGCCGCTCCAGGGACAGGGCCAGATGGGCACCGCGTTTGTCCCCAATCAGGGCGTGGATCTCGTCGACGATGACGGTCCGCACCGTTTTCAACATCCGCCGGCCGCTTTCCGAGGTCAGCAGGATGTAGAGCGATTCCGGTGTGGTGACCAGGATATGGGGCGGGTGCTTGACCATGGAGCGTCTGGCGGCGGCCGGGGTGTCGCCTGTGCGGCTCTGGGCCCGGATGGGTGCGGCCTGGCCCGATTCCAGCACGTGACGCTGGATGGCTTCCAGGGGGTGCTCCAGGTTCTTTTCGATGTCGTGGCTGAGGGCCTTGAGGGGAGATATGTACAGGACCCGGGTTTCATCGTTCAACTGCCCGGCTTCGGCCTGCCTGACCAGATCGTCGATGGCAGCGAGAAAGGCGGCCAGGGTCTTGCCGGAACCGGTGGGGGCGGCCACCAGGGCGTGACGGCCACGCTTGAACGCCTGCCAGGCCCGTTGTTGACTCTCGGTGGGGGCCCTGAAGTTCTGCTGAAACCATGCCGAGACGACGGGATGAAAATCTGCGAGAGGCGTCATTGGACAAGGCGGATTCAATCCTGCTGACATCGTGCAGGGAGCATGGCAGGTGCTTAAAAAAATTTCAAGCGAGAGCAGGTTAAGTTCAGCAAACGATACGTTTTAGGTGTCAGTCCCCCTGGTCCTGCATCGGCCTTGTGATACTCAGCACTTTCATACGATATGTCAGGGTTGATGGTTTGATTCCCAGCAGTTCATCTGCGCCGTTGGGACCCCATACACGCCCGTCGGCGTAACGGAGTGCGGCAATCACATTGGCTTTTTCCCGTTCACGCATCTCTGCGTCGGTCACGAAACTAATCCCGTCTGGTGTCGATGGATCAGCAACCACATCTGGCTGAGTGTCGATATCAATAGGTATCACCAGATCGAGTCGCGCACGATTTCCAGTACTGAGAATCACGGCACGTTCAATAATGTTCCTGAGTTCCCTGATGTTGCCGGGCCAGGGATACCTGATGAGCTGTTGGACTTGTTGTTTCGATAATCGCATCGCGCCGCGGCCCAGCTCCTTGCAGATTCGTGCAAGGAAGTATTCGGCAAGAGAGGCGATGTCTTCGCGACGATCACGCAGTGGCGGCACGATAATAGGAAACACACACAGCCTATAATACAGATCCTCACGGAATCGTCCCGCCTTCATTTCGTCCTCAAGGTCTCGGTTAGTGGCGGCAACGACCCGCACATCGACCTTGATCGTCCGATCGTCGCCGACCGCTTCAAACTCTCTTTCCTGCAGCGCGCGCAGCAGTTTGCCTTGAAGGTCTAGTGGAATCTCGCCCACCTCATCGAGAAACACCGTTCCACCGTCAGCCAGTTGCAGGCGACCAACACGATCACGATGGGCACCAGTAAAGGCCCCTTTTACGTGGCCGAAGAACTCGCTCTCGAAAAGCTCTTTGGGGATGGATGCACAGTTGACCTTGACCAACGGCTTATCTGCGCGCTCGCTCTTGTCGTGGATGGCGCGCGCGACCATCTCCTTGCCGACTCCTGACTCGCCCAGGATCAGTACGTTGGCGGGCGTGGTGGCGACAGCATCGATCTGGGCCATGGTACGGCATAATGCAGGACTGTGGCCGATTATCTCACCAAAATCCAAACCGGTTTTAACTTCATCGCGAAGATAATCGCGTTCCTGCTCCAACTGTTCCTTCAGTTGTTGAATTTTCTCGAACGCCACCTTGCGCTGACGTTCGATCTCCTTACGTAGCGAAATATCGCGAAATACCACGACCCTCGACCGGAACAGCGTGACCGTCGACATGCCAGAACACCTCATCATCTACACGGTGTACTTCACCATCACGTAGCACTGCATAGATAGGACACTCGGTATGCGGATAGGGCGAACCGTCCGGGTGTGAGTGGTGATGGATATCGTGCGCCCGCTTTCCGATCACTTGTTCTGGCTTCCAGCCCAGGATCTCCTTGGCGGCTGTATTACCAAACGTAGCCTTGCCATTCCTGTCGAGACCGTAGATTCCCTCCCCTGCAGCATCGAGTATCAGTTCGTGCAACGTTTGCAAGTGCCGAAGTTCAGCAAGCGCCCGCTCCAGATCGGTGTTGCAGGTGGCTGCCAGACAAAGAACCGCCGACCCTGATTCCGATTTAACGGGCCATGCGGACAGGAGCCCCTCGGTGACTTTGTTCTCGCCGACCAGCAAAACGGGAATGTCCCTAAGCGTTGTCTTTTTCCATAGTGTGTCCCGCAGTTGGTCCGCCAGCTTTGGTGTGGGCTCGAGCAGGAACATCCCGGACAGCGCTAGATTCAATCCTGCAGATGTATTTGCCAGGCCGAGGTTCATTCGCCAGCCCTGACTGAGTTGACGGCAGACCAAGTCTTCATCCAGTACTGCCAGTAGCGTGGGAGCCTCTCGAAACAGCCATTCAGCCATGGGGCTTTCCTCCAATTTTTAAGGATTAGACCACAACTTCTTGTGGTCCACAAATATCTGATGTTTTGGCTTTGAGACAGGTGATTGTTCTAATTGATCTTATAACGTGGCATGGACTATGCAGTATTGAAATTAGAACAATCGTACGACAGGGAGAAGTCGATATGAATGCCAAACAACACAGCCGCCTTATCGATATCAGCCGCGAATTGTTCTTTGTCCGTAACTACTCACCCCTATCGTTATAGATCTCACCGGAGAGCGCCAACTGAATGG
>CAYUPV010000005.1:0-36274 GCA_964445885.1 uncultured Methylococcales bacterium | reverse complement strand
CTGGCTTTGTGTCGGTAGCCCCATCGAGGGCCGGTCAGAGGTGGCCAAAGTTCGAAGTTCTCGAGCCCCCCGATACGATGCAACTGCCCGATCAACAGGTCCTGTTTGATCCGAATCTGGGTATCTTCACTTACGTGCTGAAGACTGCAGCCTCCACAGGTGCCAAAGGCCTGGCAGGGTGGGTCTGTCCGGTCTGGCGAAGCATGAAGGATTTCCAGTGCCTTGCCGCAGGCGTAATCCCGCCGCATCTGGGTATAGCGGAAAAGTACGGTTTCATCAGGCAGGGCCCCTTCGATGAAGACAGCCTTGCCATCGATGTGGCCGATGCCCCGGCCATCATGGGTCAATTTCTCCACCGCAACCTCGACCGGGGTATCGGGAAAGCGTTTTCGTCGGCGGCCCATGAGTTTACTTCCGGTGCCAGTTGCCGCCCGATGTCTGCACCCACCAACCGGCCTGCGCATTGGCGATCCAGCGCTTGGCGAAGGTGGCCTGGATGTCGTCACGCCATTCAGGATGTCCATTGGCGCGTGCCATGGTTTCGTAGAGGGCTCTGCGGTCCTTGTTTTCAGCCGTGAACAGACGCTCCACAGTGGCGCGTTCTTTCAAGGGAATCTGATCCTTGTGCAGAACCGCTACCAAGCCGTTATTGGCGTAGCCAACCCAACCTTTATTCAGATAATTTCGTAATTTGGCAAAGCGCCGCTGCATGGATGCTTTGATGGCGCGGATCTCCGGACTGTCGATGTTTAGGTCAGCAGCGGCCTGGGCACTGGTGATGCCGAGCAGATCGAAGGCAGTGACACGGGTCCGAATCGTCGGCAAACCGGCTTGGGGTTCTGCAGCCGGTTCATTGCCCTGCTGGATGTCTTTGATGATTTTGTCGGCTGCTTTTTCTGCTGCGGCAGCGGGGAAGTAGATATTGATGGTCACGCAAGAAGCGATCCCCAGGAAAAGCAAAAACGGAAATATGAACTTCGATTTTTTCATTGGACTACGGGTGGTTTGATTTGGGTGATACGGGCCAGGCGGGCCAACAAGGTCGGCCAGTCGATGCGGCGATTATAGCCGATCACGTCGATCCGCGGCAGACCACCACCGGTGACGATGTAATATCCATTGGGGGCAGGGGCGACCCCGTGTAATTGACAAACGTTGTTCGACAGGCGCAATCCCACACCTATGCGATGGTAGCTGAATTCCTCGAAAATGCGTAAGAATGTTCTTGAGATCAAGCCGGAAGTGCCACCACCCCCAAGGTCGGTGAGGTTTGAGACTGCCTGCTGGCTGATTCGATGCGTCGAAGTGTCATCGGGTGGGGTGCCGAACCAGGCGTCGAAGGAGACCGGATGCCAGTTTTCCAGCTGGATTGATTTGATGTATCCCTCCAGCCGTCCGGTGATTTTTCCGAAAGAGAAATGACGGGTAACCAATTCCATATCAAGATCGTGAAAGAAGATATCGGCCTGTAGTCTGGGGAGGACACCGAACAGATCGACCACGACCAAATTCTCTATGGTAACGGTACCGTCAAAGACCTCCACCGTCAGTTTGCCATCCAACCTCAAAATGTGCTGGCGATGATTGTAACTGACTCTGGGGATGGTGCCCGAAACGGTCCCGGCAAGTGGTGGCAACCCAAGGACTCGGGTGAGGAGTTCGAGAGAGACGGTTTCGATTTGTCCTGCCAGCTGGACTTTTGGGGTGGTGGTCAGGTCCAGGAGTTCGAAGCGGTTTATTTTCAACCTTCCGTCGAGTAAGGGTACCGTTGCGGGGCGCAACAGGCGAAGATCGTCCCCGGTCAAGCGTAACAACAGGTCTGTCTCCCCCAGGGGAATGGCGAACATATGGGCGGCATGCCAACTGATCCAGGAGGTCGGAAACAGGTGTCGTTGGCCGGAGAAAGTCCGTTGCCAGTTTAGGCGGGCGTGTAGCCGGTTGACTCCGATACGGTGTTCTTTGTCGCTGATGGTCAAGCTGTCGACGTGAATACGTCCGTGTACGGCTTGGTCGTCTATCATCGACAACCGGCCGCTTGCTTTTCCGGTTTCTACGTTGAACCCCTCCCAGGGGCCGCCTTCCAGAAAAGGAAAGCCATACAGGTGAAAAACCTCAGGAAGATCGGCCCGAAAACCAACGTTGAGAGTGGATATTATACCGTTATCTATTTTGCCATTTAAAAACAGATAACCAACAGAAACCTGATCAAAACGAAAATCATGAATTTTTATCTGGTCGGTGGCTTGTTGCCAGTCAAAATGGGTTTGCAGATGAACAGAGTTGCTTTCCATGGGGAGGTATACCGGTAAGAATAGAACCTCGCCTTGGTTCATCTGGGTATCGAGGGTACCCATCCAGCTGTTCGTTCCATGATCGGCCAGAAGCTTCATATGCATTCCCAGATTCTCTGCCACCCGGCTGTAGTCTGCATCGTGAAAAGACAGTCCTTTACTCTTGAGAGTCAGTCTCAACCGGGTTGGGAGCGTGGCGCCTTCTGCCTGTAACGAGACCTGCAATTGCCCGGAAATTTGTACCAGCCAACTGAACGAAGGAGGTAACAACGGTTTTAGCCAGACAGCCTTCAAGGGTTGTCTCTTGGTCTCTGCCTTCAGCTTCCATCGAGAGCCCCGTTGAAAGTAGCTGAGTTGCCAACGCCCACCGCTAAAATTGAATGGGTTGATGTCGATGGCTTTTGTATTAGGGAAACTGGAGTCATAGTGGTAATGGCCGTTGAATGTGCTTCCCAGACGCGGCAATCCGCCTCTCAAACGACCTTGACTGCAACGGAGGGGAGGGAGGGGAATCTCCTCATCCAGGCAGCGTAACGACAGTTTCTCCGCCTGCCAGGGAGGGAAGGGAAAAAAAACGGAACCGACAGTCAGGAACGATTCCTTTTGACTCAGAACAGCGTTTGCCGATTTGAGGCCAAAGGGGCCGTACTGCAAATCATCAAGCTGTAGTTGCAGTTCTGTTGCAGTTGCAGCAAAGCAGAAACAGAACAGAAGAAGCTGGAGGACAAGCCGGAATGATTGGCCCAACTTCCCGCTGCCGGGAGGGATGGTATCAGGCTGGAAAGACGCCGGTGGACAGATACCGGTCACCGCGATCGCAGATGATGGTAACGATAACGGCGTTTTCGACCTGTTCCGACAGCCTCAAGGCTGCTGCGACCGCACCCCCTGACGAGATACCGCAAAAGATGCCTTCCTTTGCCGCCAGTTGCCGGGTGGTCTGTTCGGCTTGTTCCTGACTGACATCCAGGATGCTGTCTACCCGTGATGGATCGTAAATCTTGGGTAGATATTCGGGTGACCAGCGGCGGATTCCGGGAATTCTGGCGCCTTCGCTTGGCTGGACCCCGACAATCTGGATTTCTGGTTTTTTTTCCTTGAGATACCTGGAGGTACCCATGATGGTGCCGGTGGTCCCCATGGAGCTGACGAAATGGGTCACGGCACCGGAAGTGTCGCGCCAGATTTCTGGGCCTGTGCCTTCATAGTGGGCCCGTGGGTTGTCCGGATTGGCGAACTGATTGAGTACCTTGCCTTCGCCCTTGGCCGCCATGCTGTCGGCCAGATCCCGCGCTTCCTCCATGCCGCCGCCGGCGGGCACCAGGATAATCTCGGCGCCAAAGGCCTTCATGACCGCGCGACGTTCCACGCTCATGTTTTCTGGCATGATGAGGGTCATGCGGTAGCCCTTGATCGCTGCCACCATCGCCAGGGCAATCCCGGTGTTTCCACTGGTGGCTTCTATCAGACGATCACCGGACTGGATTTCACCGCGATCCTCGGCATGTCTGATCATGCTCAACGCCGGCCTGTCCTTGACCGAGCCCGCCGGATTGTTTCCCTCGAGCTTGGCGAGAATCACATTGTTGGTCTTACCTGGTAGACGTTGCAGTCTGACAAGCGGTGTATTGCCGACGAAGGCTTCGATGGTCGGAAAGCGGGAAGGCTTTGTATATGACATGGGCGGTAGGGCTGTGGATGAATTTGCAGGGGAAAAGAGGGTTGCACGATTGTTTGTAGGCCGAATAAATTATACCATCACTCCCCTTTTGTACTGGATCGATCATATACCATGCCTTCCATTGAACTTCTCTCTCCAGCCGGGACCCTCAAACACATGCACTATGCCTTTGCCTATGGCGCCGACGCCATCTATGCAGGCCTGCCGCGTTACAGTCTCAGGGTACGCAACAACGATTTTACCCTGAGCAATTTACAGCAGGGGATAGAAGATGCCCATGCCCGGAAAAAGAAGTTCTATCTGGCGGGCAATGTCCTGCCCCATCACAGCAAGGTCCAGACTTTCATTCGGGATTTTGAGCCTATCATCGCCATGGGACCCGATGCTCTGATCATGGCGGATCCAGGGTTGATTCTACTGGTACGGGAAACCTGGCCCGGGATACCGATTCACCTGTCGGTCCAGGCCAATACCATGAACCATGCGGCGGTCCGCTTCTGGCAGGGAATCGGTATCGAGCGGGTGATCCTGTCGCGTGAACTGTCCCTGGAAGAGGTCCAGGAGATACGTCAGCGCTGCCCCGACATGGAGCTGGAAGTGTTTGTCCATGGTGCTCTTTGCATCGCTTATTCTGGCAGATGCCTGTTGTCGGGGTATTTCAACCGCCGTGATCCCAATCAGGGGACCTGCACCAATGCCTGCCGCTGGAAATATGCAGTCCAGCCTGCCGATGCGGGAGGCGTCGAGCGCCATCCGGCTGCCGACAAGGAATATCTGCTCAGCGATCCTGGTCGTCCCGGAGAATACATGCCCATTCTTGAGGACGAACACGGTACCTATATTCTCAATTCCAAGGACCTTCGCGCCGTCGAGCACGTGCAACGGCTGGTGGAGATCGGGGTCAACTGCCTCAAAATCGAAGGCAGGACCAAGTCACATTATTATGTGGCCCGTAGCGCCCAGGTCTATCGGCAGGCCATCGACGACGCGTTGGCGGGAAAGCGCTTCGATCCCCAATTGTTGGGAATCCTTGAGAACCTTGCCAATCGTGGTTACACCGATGGTTTTTATCAGCGTCATCACAGTCACGAATACCAGAATTATCTCCAAGAGGCCTCCCGTAGCCATCGACAACAGTTCGTCGGCGAAGTCGATGACTTCGATGCTGAATCCGGTATGGCAAGCGTTCTGGTCAAGAACAAGCTATGCCTGGGCGATCGGATCGAATGGATCTCCCCTAAGGGCAACTTCGATCAAACGGTGGAGTATATGGAAGACATGGAAGGCAGGCCTCTTGAGGAGGCACCTGGGGGAGGGTGGCAGATCCGGCTGCCGGTCGTCAAGGCAAGTAGATTCGATCTGCTGGCGCGCTACCTATAAAGGCTTCAAACCTGGCTCCAGGTGGGCATTACCCTCCCAAAGGTGGCCAGGATTCACAACTATATCGAATTTCCTCTCCCTCCCTATTTATCTTGTTGACAGCTGCTATGCTTATCAAGGTATAAAACAACATGTCCAGTGTCCTATGGCGATAAGTCCAGATGTCTGGCGGGCAGAGCCAGCGTTTCATCTAGATGACTTTTTGGCTTTGCAGGTACCTGAAAGCCTAAAACAGCAATCCTACGACTTTTTGACCAGGCAGGTAGGGCGAAAGCCCGAAAATCTGGCCCTCCATGTCTGTCGGATCAAGGCGGCTGCCTTCCATAATGGCGAGGCGGTATTCGGATCCCTGGTTGACCTGTTATGGATACTGAAAAACAGAGGACGGCCGCTACAACAGCGGATGCTTATGGCTGCCCGAAAATGGCTGCCAACCGAATATCAAGAAACGCTGCACCGATATCTTGTTGGGCAGTTGACTTTACAGAGTATCCCCTTCTCACCCAGCTCATTGTTTCAAGAGGGGGTCTGGGGAGAGGTGCTGTTCCTGAATGAGCTCCCAGGTGATAAAAGTTCTTCCTATGATCAGGTGGTGGTGGCTAAGGAATGTCTCGAGGCCGGACAATTAGACCAGGCCATGGAAATGTTGGAGGACGTACTGATCCAAACGCCGGAGATCACGGTGGTTCGTCAAGAGTTGCTGGAGATTTACCAGGCAACCAATGAAGCCGAAAGATTTTGGTGTAGTTATGGGCATCTCGAAGCGAAAGGGATTTCGGATTCCGCATGGCGGGAGACGGCTGAATGGTTTAAAGCACAAGGTCTTTGAATGACAATGAATAAGACGCCTTTGAAAATCGCAGTTCTGGGACAGTCAACCCGATTCCATGATCTCCTGCTGCAATTTGTGGAAAAGGACTATCATTCCGGGATGCTGGTGGAGGCCGACCAAGCCGATGTCTGTATCATCGATCTCGATGGCTATGGTTCTGAAGATCTGCTGCGTCATCAGCGCCAACAACGCCCGGACCAGCGAGTCATTCTCCTGGCGATCAATGAACCCTCATACGAAGAGGGTATCTGGCTCAAAAAACCCCTGCAGACCCGGATCCTGGCCGATACCCTGGAGAAGGTACGGAATCCGCAACATCAATTGGAGCAGCTGAATCAGCAACAGGATCTCAAGATCGTGGTTGCGAAGAAGGAGAAACAGGGAAAGCGGCTGCACGAGGCGGCTATGAATGTCGCCGCCAAGCATAAGGCACAAGAAAGGATTGTCCATTCAGTGACTTCTTTCTCGGCCAAGTATTACGAACCGGTCGAGTATCTGCAGGGGTTGCTGATCAAAGCCTATCGTCAGGCGGTGACCACTGGAATCACTTTGCGAATTGATACGGGCTGGGAACCCATCTATGTCTTCCCTCATAAGCGATTGGTCTGGGTGGATTCCGATGACAAGAAACTCCAGGCATTTTGCCACCTGCCGATCAGAAGGTTTTCTCAATTGACGGGTGAACTGGCTTCCGGCCCTACGATCACCCCTGACCCCAAGGTTGGGATGCAGGGGATTCCTGAACCCAGTCAGAGAATGAATGCGTTTCTCTGGAAGGTGTCATGGTGGAATTCTGCCGGCCGGCTTCCCAGAGGCGTCAAGGCTTCGCAGCCAATTCGCCTGAAACGCTGGCCCAATCTGACACGACTGTGGTGTCCGGCACCGGCATTGCAGATTGCATCGCTGTTATATCAACGCCCCATGACGCCTCTGGCGGCGGTGAAAGTTCTCAAGTTGCCGCCAGCGGATGTCTTCGGCTTCATCAGTGCGGCGCGGGCAGTGGGTCTGATTGAGCGGGTCGATAAGGAACCTGCACCACCTCCAATGCCAGAGCCGGCCAGGCATTCCGGAGGCCTGTTGCACAGAATCATGCGGAGATTGAGGGGAGGATAAGGAACCGTGGCGAAATACAATAAGCTGATCTTTACAGGTCCGGTCGGTGCAGGCAAGACAACTGCCATTGCCAGTCTGAGCGATGAACCGCCAGTGCGAACGGATGCCTTTGCCAGTGACATGGCGCAGAATCTCAAACCAGAGACCACCGTTGCCATGGACTATGGCGTCATGAGTCTGGAAGGAGGGGAGAAGCTGCATCTGTATGGCACCCCCGGACAGGAACGTTTCGATTTCATGTGGGAGATCCTGAGCAACGGGGGGATCGGTTTGATTCTGCTGGTCGACAACAGTCGCACCGATCCTTTTCAGGATCTTCGGTTTTTCCTCAATCGTTTCCGTTCGTTCATCGATGAATCCGGCTTGGCGATCGGTGTGACCCGAATGGATCTCAAGGCCGAGCCGACGTTGGATGCTTATCACAGGGAAATCGAAAACCTGGGTGTCCGGGCGCCACTATTGGAAGTGGACGCTCGTAGTCGCAACGATGTTTCTCTGTTGGTGCAGGCGCTGCTGTTCCATCTGGATCCTGGTTTAGAGGTGGAGGAAAACGATGTCAGATTCGCCGCTTCCTGAGCTAAAGTATTTGATACCGACCCCTGGGGGAGCCTATTATGCCGTGGCGGACCCCATACTCGATCCTCCGAGGCGATTATTGTGTCATTTGTTGGGTTATTCGGAAACCCCCCGGATGAGCCCGGAGACTCTGAAGCAATGGTGCGGGGAGGATACTCTGGAAGATGCACATGCATTGTTGCGCCGCATCCAGTCCATGCGCTGGTTACAAGCGCTGGATAGCCCTTTACAGGTGATGAATCAACCGCTGGAGGATATCCTTCCTGAATTGCTCTCGAATCTTGCTGAGAATGGCAAGGCCCTGCTGGCCGATCAACAGGGATTCTATCTCGGCTCCAGTGGATTTCCCCACGAAACGGCAGAAGAGCTGGCGGCGTTGAGTGCTGATCTCATGAACCTCCAGCAACGTCACCAAAAGCTGCTGCTCAACAATCTGAATTTGGGGAGCCAGGCATGGGGGCTGGTGGATGCCAGTGGTCATACTCGCTTGGGGGTGTGGCCCCTGCATATCGGCAAGTACTGTTTTGCTTTGGTGATGACCGGAATCCCTCATTTCAATCATCCAGATTTTGTTCATCTTGTTTGGACCTTGATGACCCGTTACGCTCCGGTGTCTGTACCGGCTTAACTTTACTTTTACAGCGCCTTGGAGGTGAATCATGCGCGCAGATATGCTGACATCCATCCTGACGGAATTGAACGGTACTTCGGCCGATATCGAGGCCTCGGGTGTGATCTCGACGGATGGCCTGATGATGGCCGCAGTGCTTCCTGCCATGATGGATGAAGACAGAGTCGGTGCCATGAGTGCCGCGATGCTGTCGCTGGGGGATCGTACCTCCCAGGAACTTGCCCGAGGCGAGCTGGAACAAGTCCTGATCAAAGGTAATCAGGGGTACGTGCTCATGACCCATGCCGGTAAAGAAGCCGTATTGACCGTACTGGCAAAACCCAGGGCTAAACTGGGTTTGATTTTTCTTGATGTCAAACGAGCGGCTGAAAGTATCTCCAAGTTGATCTAGTTTTGCCGGAGATCGCTCATGATCAGCGACATGCACACCGAAGAGATTGTCGGCGAATATCGGCAACAGGTTATCCAGCTCTATGGGCTGGGGGCACGTAGAGTCCTGGTCACAGAGACGGAAGTCCCTTATCCCGATGGACGTCTGATCGTCTCCAGGACCGATACCGAAGGAATCATCACCCACGTCAATCGTTCCTTCGTCGAGATGTCGGGTTATCTAGAGGAGGAACTGGTCGGGGCGCCTCACTCCATTCTGCGCCATCCGGACATGCCCAGGGCGGCCTTCCGGGATTTATGGGGAACGGTGCAGCAGGGGAAGATCTGGCAGGGGTACGTCAAGAACCTGCGCAAGGATGGCGCCTATTATTGGGTCAAGGCCACCGTGATCCCCAATATCCGAAATGAACGGATCAAGGGTTACACCTCCGTCAGGCGGAAGCCTGATCGGCGTAAGGTAGAGGAGTGTATTCTTCTGTATGCCTCCATGCGGGAAAAAGAGCGGGAGGCAGGTGCGTGACTTATCAATTCAGCGTAAGTCCGGATTTTAGTCCCGATTATCTCTCCGGGTGGTTCATTTTCAACACCTGGTTGCAACGGGCCCTCGACCAGCCTTTCCATCTGCAGTTGCTGGACAATTTCCAGCAACTGCACCGGTCGATCGAGGAAGACCGGTTCGATCTTATCTATGCCAATCCTTACGATGCTTCAATGTTGGTGCGGGACAAGGGATTCACTGCCTTGGTCAAGCCCAAGGGTGGGGCGGATGAAGCGGTGATCTCCGTACGTGCCGACAGTGATATGCAGACAGTAGAATCGTTAACTTCCGGGATCAGGATCGCCAGCACCGATGACCCCAATGTTCATCTGATGGGCATGATCATGCTCGAACCCGCCGGACTCCACCAAGGAAACATAGAACTTCGCCAGTGCGACAATTATGTCCTGGTGGCGAAAGCGATTTTGCAAGGTGAGTGCGATGTTGGCATCTTCCTTGAGAAGGCCTTTGACGAACTCAGTCGTCCCATCCGAAGTCAGCTGCATCCGTTGGTGCGTAGTGAGATTCAGGTGATTCATCACTCTCTCATGGCCGGTCCTCGTCTGGGAACCCAAGTGGAAACAATGCGTCGGGTGCTCACCACAATGGAGCAGGATATCAAGGGCAAAGGGGTATTGAAGAGCCTGGGCTTGACGGGGTGGGATCTTGTCGATGAGGAAGAAGTGGAGTTCATGATTGATTTGATGGATACCCTGAACTACAGTCCGAGTTGAACTCAACGATCTGGCCGTTCCCTTCTGAGGGACAGGCCCCCTAAAGTCAGTCCTGGTTGTCGATTTCCACGAAACACCATCGCACTTGTGGAATGGTATGTTTGATTTTCTTCTCGAGTGCATTGACCTTGGGTATGGCTTCTCCAACGCTAAGATCGGGAGGCATGCTGATCTTGGCCGCCACCATGATGTCCCGACCGAATTGCAAGGTAATCAGGTTCAACAAATGAGTAATGTCAGGCTCTTCGGTAATGACCTTTTTGATGGCCTGTTCCGCTTCCGGTTCGGCGGAGCGTCCCACGATCAAGGTTTTGATATGGCTGGCGACGAAGATGGAGACCGTCACCAGAACGACCCCAACGGCAATGGAACCCATGGCATCGTAGCCGGTATCACCCGTGAGGGTGGCCAGTCCCAAGCCACTCAATGCAAAGGTGAGTCCCACCAGGGCAGCGGCATCTTCTCCCAGGACCACCACCAGCTCCGCATTGCGAGTGGTCCTCAGCCATGCCCATAAGGATCGGGTTCCACGTAACGATGCGATTTCGTTCAGGCAACCACGCAGACTCAACCCTTCCAGGACGACAGAGAATGCCAGGATCAACAGGCCTACCCAGGGTAGATTCAGCGGTTCATGATTGGCCAGCTTGTGCCATCCTTCATAGATGGAAAACAATCCCCCGACACTGAACAGCAGGATGGCGACGACGAAACTCCAGAAATAGCTCAGCTTCCCATAGGCCAGAGGGTGCTCAGGATCCGCAGGTCGCTGCGACTGCCGAAGTCCCACATACAGCAGAACCTGGTTGCCGCAGTCGGCAAATGAGTGGATAGCTTCGGCCAGCAGACTTCCCGAGCCTGTGAACAGAGCCGCCCAGGTTTTTGCCAGGGCGATACCCAAGTTGGATAGAAATGCATACAGGATGGCCTTGTGGCCGTGTGATGATGAGCTCATGGATGAATTATGAATTTTTTTGTCGGTTATAGGGTCAAAGAAGTCGAATTATTTTTGCTTTCAAGGCAGTAGTTGCCCTAAAATCGGCCAACCATAGTATATTGGCCCGCACCGGGCAACGAGGGATCGCTCAGTTGCCTTTAACTTATGATGGACACCGATTGACAGGAACCCCCTACCATTATGCAGGCAAGTCAAATCTACGTACAGAATCTGGAAAAGCATCTCGTCGAAGAAAATCCTCTTTTGGTGGATGTGGCGAAGAATTTCCAGGCCCTTGACAACGTTGCCAATGATCTGGGATTGCTCAGACCCGATCAATCCACGGCACGACAGATTCCCTGGTGGCCCCTGATTTCCATTCTGGGGCTGTTTTCCGCCGGGAAATCCACTTTCATCAATCATTTTCTGGGACAGAAGGTTCAACGCGCTGGCGTTCAGGCGGTCGATGACAAGTTTACCGTACTGTGTTACAGCCCGGATCCGGAGGCCAGAACCTTACCCGGGCTGGCCCTCGATGTCGATCCAAGATTTCCGTTCTACCAGATCAGCCGGGAAATCGATGAGGCCCTTGCAGGCGAAGGCAAGCGGATCAACGCCTATCTGCAGCTCAAAACCTGCAACAGCGAACACCTGAAAGGCAAGATCCTCATCGATTCCCCGGGCTTCGATGCCGATGCCCAACGCAGTTCAACCCTGAGGATCACCAAACACATCATCGATGTGTCGGATCTGGTGCTGATTTTCTTCGATGCCCGGCGACCGGAACCCGGCGCCATGCGTGACACCCTGGAATATCTGGTGAAGACCTCCGTCGACCGTTACGATTCGGAAAAATTCATCTACATTCTCAACCAGATCGACGTCACGGCCCGTGAGGACAGCCTGGCCGAGGTCGTGGCTGCCTGGAAGAGTGCAATGGCTGAAAGAGGGCTCAATGTCACTCATTTTTACACCATTTTTGCCCCTGACGTCGAATTGAATGCCGAGCACGAGTACGTCAAACAACGTCTGGAAGCCCGTCGTGATCGAGATCTGGATGAAATCCACAAACGCATGAAACAGGTGGAAGTCAAACGGGCCTACCGGATCCTCAATACCCTGGATCTGACAACCAAAGAACTCAAGAACCAGGCGATTCCGATCCTGATGAATGCCCTCTCAGGTTGGCGGAACTGGACCCTGCGTCTGGATACCATGGTATTCGCTGCATTGGTTGCGGGGATCGTATATGCTGGTCTGGTGACCGGATTCTGGCTCAACCCGATGGCCGATGCCATTGCCGTGGCAGCTGGAATGGTGGTGTTGGGACTGTTTCATTTGATCGTCTCCAGCCTTTTCAAGATGTACTATCGCAGCCGTTTGGCAAAGCGCCAGAGGCAATTGGGATTGCGGTTCAATCTGGTGCGTGCATTCAATCATTGTGCGAACTGGCGGTTCTTTGGTACAGGCAAGACCAAGGGCTGGAGTGACAAGGTTCAAAAGCAGTTGGAAGATATCATCAATCGTGCGGATATCCTTATCCAGCGCCTCAACGATCAGTTGACCAATCCTTCCGGGAAGCCTTTCGAGGAGAAAAAAGAACCTGTGGCGGAGGAAGTGATTTCCTAGGCTCCATTGGGGGTGTCTGGTTTGGATGAAAGAGGCCGCGGGAATCCGCGGCCTCTTTGTTTTCAGATTTCGAAGGAGGTATGCAAGCGTTTCTCAACGGGCCGGTTCTTCAATCGGACGTATTGGGGAAGACCCTTGCTAAAGGGAGGGTAGGCTTCTCCAAAGATCAGCGGACCAAGATAGCGGCGGCTGGCTTCGCTGATTCCGAACCCATCCTCACTGATGAACTCTTCGGGCATCTTCTTTTCCACATTGGCTATTTTTTCCAGTGGAGCATTGTCGATCGTCCATTGATAAGGATCATCTGAAATCCGCACGATGATGGGCATGAGAGCATTGCCACCCGACACGGCCATTTCCACTGCGGCCCGGCCGACCGCGTAGGCTTGTTCCATATCGACGGCCGAGGCGATGTGTCTGGCCGAACGTTGCAAGTAATCGGCGACTGCCCAGTGGCAGCGAAAGCCTAGATCGTGGTAGACCATTCTTGCCACGACAGGGGCGACTCCCCCCAACTGGGTATGACCGAAGGCGTCCTGATATCCTGCGTCGGCCAGAAACTTCCCATCGGGACGTTTAACCCCTTCCGATACCACGACCGAACAATATCCATATTGCTCCACTGCCTCTTTGATCCTGTTCAGAAACCGGGTCTGGTCGAAAGGGATTTCGGGAAACAAAATGACCACGGGGATGGGCAGTGCCTCGGTGGCTGCCAGACCTCCGGATGCCGCAACCCAGCCAGCATGACGACCCATGACCTCGAACACGAAGACCTTGGTGGAGGTGGCGCTCATGGAAGCAACGTCCATGCTGGCTTCCAGAGTCGAGAGGGCAACATACTTGGCGGCAGAGCCAAAACCTGGGCAGTTGTCCGTGATGGGAAGGTCGTTGTCCACCGTTTTGGGAATATGGATGGCGCGGATAGGGAATCCCAGCGTCTCCGACAACAGGGAGATCTTGTGACAGGTGTCGGCGGAGTCGTTGCCGCCGTTGTAGAAGAAATATCCGATATTGTGAGCACGAAACACTTCGATCAGACGTTCGTAGTGGGTGCGGTTTTCCTCGAGTCCCTTCAGTTTGTAGCGGCAGGAACCGAACGCCGCGCCGGGCGTATAACGTAGCGCCGCAATGGATTCTTCCGTCTCCTGGCTGGTGTCGATCAGATCTTCAGTCAATGCGCCCACGATACCGTTCCTTCCTGCATAGACTTTGCCGATACTGTCGGGAAAACCTCGCGCTGTTTCGATGACTGCGCAAGCAGAGGCATTGATGACGGCGGTGACACCACCGGATTGAGCATAGAAAGCATTTTGGATGGACATAATCAGCCTCTAGACTTCTTCGATGAGTGATTGATCGGTTGCTAAGCCACGTTCTGCAGAAAGAGCCCCCCAATGAGAGTCCTGCAGGATTTCCAGTGACCTGAATCCGCGTTTGTAAGTCATTTTGACACAATTTTCGATCCAATACCCCAGATATAACCGCTGCAGCTTCATTCTTCTGACGGCCTCGATTTCGCTCAGGATGGCAAACGTTCCCAAGCTGCGACTGACGTGGCTGGGATCGAAGAAGGTATAGACGGCAGAAAGGCCATCCTCAAGGAGATCAGTCACTGCCACGGCCATTAATCGCTTGCCAAGACGGAATTCATAAAACAGGCTTTCGCACCAATGGCAGGTCAAAAAATCCAGATACTCTTCGGCTGTGGAATCCACCATGTTGCCGCTGGGATGGCGGACCCTGAGGTAACGCAGGTAGAGATCGTAATGCTCCTGTTGGAATTCCGGAGGACGGGCGATGACCTTCAGATCCTGATTGCGCTTCCAGCAGCGCCTTTGGCTGCGGTCGGGTGAGAAGCGATCCACTGCGATACGTGCGGGGATACATGCCTGGCAGGCTGGGCAGTGCGGACGGTAGACCAACCTTCCGCTCCTTCTGAAGCCCTGGGCCACCAGTCGGCTATAGGTAGTCATTGAAAGTGTCTGATCTACTGCCAGAAAAAGGATCTGGGCGGTTTCTCCCGGCAGGTAGTCACAGCCATGGAGATGACTGAGATAAATTTCCGGCCCGTTCATGACTGCCTCCATGCCTCATTGGTACAGGTTTCGTTACACCAGCGCCGGTTCAGCCGGATAAATTCGGATCGCGGGATTTCTTCCGCTCCCAGACTGAGCAGATGCTCGGTCCGTACCTGGCAGTCGATGAGCGCGTATTTCCAGCGTTGTAACGATTGCGTGAGGTGGACGAAGGCCACTTTGGAGGCATTGCTGCAACGATGGAACATGGATTCGCCAAAGAACACCCGCCCAATCGCGACACCGTAAAGTCCTCCCACCAACCTTCCTGCATGCCAGCATTCCACGGAATGGGCATGACCCAAAGCATGCAGGCGAAGATAGGCTATTTTCATTTCGGGAGTGATCCAGGTGCCGCCCACGCCTTTGCGTGGCGCTGAACAGGCATCGATCACCTCGGCGAAAGCCCGGTCAAAAGTCAGAGAAAATGATTCCTTTCTGAGAGTTTTTTTCAGACTGCGGGAAATCTTGAGGCGTTGAGGAAACAATATCAGTCTGGGATCCGGTGACCACCACAGAATGGGTTCTCCCGGGTTGTACCACGGGAAAACCCCATGTCGGTAAGCCTTGAGTAGCCGGGGAGGGGACAGATCCCCGCCCACGGCCAGCAGACCATCCGGCTCGGCCAGGGCCTGCTCCACCGGTGGGAAGTCGTCTTGGGGCTGTTTGGGATCGAGTAACTTCAGCATGAAGCCAGGCGCAGGTTATTGCTCGAGAAACTTTTCCGCGTCCAGTGCCGCCATGCAACCGGTGCCTGCGGAAGTGACCGCCTGACGGTAGACCGGATCGGCTACGTCACCGGCTGCAAAGACCCCGGGAACACTGGTGGCAGTAGCATTGCCCTGATTGTCTCCGGCCCCTTTGATTTTGATATACCCCTGATTCAAGTCCAACTGTCCTTCAAATATGCCGGTATTGGGTGTGTGACCGATAGCGATGAAGACCCCCGTCAGCTTGAGTTCCTTGGTGGTGCCTTCTTGCGCGTGTCTGATCCGAACTCCCGTGACACCATTGTCGTCACCCTGTATTTCATCCACGACATGATTCCATTCGATACTGATATTACCCACATCGACGCGTTTCATCAGCCGGTCGATGAGGATCTTCTCCGCCCTCAGTTGATCACGCCGGTGAATCAAAGTGACATGGGAGCAGATGTTGGATAAATACATAGCCTCTTCCACCGCTGTATTGCCTCCCCCCACCACGGCGACCGGTTGTTCCTTGTAAAAGAAACCGTCACAGGTGGCACAGGCCGATACTCCCCGTCCGCGGAATTTTTCCTCGGATGGCAGCCCCAGGTATCTGGCCGATGACCCCGTTGCGATGATCAGTGCATCGCAGGTGTAGATTCCAGCATCCCCGCTGAGGGTGAAAGGACGGTGAGAGAGATCGGCGCTGTGGATTTGATCGAAAATAATCTCGGTGTCGAAGTTTTCCACGTGGCGGCGCATTCTCTCCATCAGTTCCGGTCCTTGGACACCCTCGGGTTCGCCCGGCCAGTTCTCCACATCGGTGGTAGTCATCAGCTGCCCTCCCTGTTCGATTCCCGTGATCAGAACCGGTTTCAGGTTGGCGCGGGCCGAATAAATGGCTGAGGTGTAACCTGCAGGTCCGGAACCCAGAATCAACAGGCGGCAATGTTTGGCGGTAGCGTTCATAATGGTCTATGCTCCCTTTGGAAGTTGAAAATGGTCAATAGTATCGCTGGCTGTGCCTACCCAGGTAAAGTGCCTCCATCCCTATTGGCAGAGGCTGACCCAATAACGTTAAGAATTATCGCAGGCGTGATCTTGCCATTCCCTCCATATTCAACAACAATGAATAGTTAATCCAAGAACCACAGTGTCGATTCCCTTGTCACAAACCAAAAAAGCCTTTGTCAACGAGGCCGTGGAACGTGTCACCCACGGGCTTCGTGAAGTCTGGTTGTTCTGCTATTTTGCTGTCGGCCTCTATCTTTTGCTCTCTCTCTTTACCTTCGATCTTGAGGACCCCGGCTGGCGTCACACCGGAAGCGGACGTCCTCTGGCCAATGCTGGCGGTCAGTTCGGCGCCTGGATCACGGATCTCTCCCTTTCCTTCGTGGGTGTGATGGCCTATTTGTTCCCGGTGATGATCGTATGGCATGGCTGGTTGGTGTATCGGCACCCGCTCCATTCGCGTCGGGACTGGGGCATCCTGGGACTTCGCTGGGGCGGCTTTTTCACCACCTTGCTGGCAGGATCCAGCCTTTGTTACATCCATGTCAAGCGCACGATGATGGATATACCCGAAACCACCGGCGGTATCCTTGGAGGAGAAATAGGGGAGTGGTTGATGGGGCGCTTCGGGGTCTTGGGAGCGACCCTGGCGCTGCTGGTGATTTTCCTTGCCGGGGTGACGCTGTTCACCGGACTGTCCTGGCTCGAGCTGATGGAAAAGATAGGAAAATATGTGCTGCTGGGGTGGGAGACCGCACATCGGTGGACACTTCGATGGTGGACGCGAAGGAAAACCATTGAGACATCGAAGGTGACGCGTGCTCCCACTGCCGTTGTCTCGCCTCGTCGGCGCGAGCCCAAAGTCGCGTTGCCTCCAGAGCTGGATAATGACAGGCTCGACCCCGGTAGCGCTTCGAAAGCCTCTCCAAATCCACCAGCAGCCCGCCCCGACGGTCTGGTGGCTCCCGATGGCAAAGGATTGAGCTCGACACCTGTGGGACGAACACCTAAGGACGCTGACGGACCTATTATCCGCAAGAAAGCAGCCCCCCGCACGGTCGAGCTGGATATCCCAGTGGAGCCCGCCCTGCCTTCCCTCGATTTCCTCGAGGAAGCGATGATGCATGGGCAGGGGTATTCCAATTCGGATCTGGATTTCATGTCCAAACAACTGGAGGCGGTTCTGGCTGACTTTGGGGTCAAGGCCAAGGTGAAGGAAGTGCATCCCGGTCCTGTGATTACCCGCTTCGAGATTCAGCCTGGACCAGGTATCAAGGGCAGCCGGATCTCCAACCTTGCGACTGATTTGGCCCGGTCCCTGTCGGTCCCCAGCGTGCGCGTGGTAGAGGTGATTCCGGGCAAGTCCTTTGTGGGGCTGGAGATTCCTAATCGAGAGCGTGAGACGGTCTACTTGCGCGAGATCTTCACCAGCCGGGAATATCAGCAAGCCAAATCCCCGGTGACCCTGGTGCTGGGCAAGGACATTTCAGGCCGTCCCGTGGTGGCCGATCTGGCCAAGATGCCGCATCTGTTGGTGGCTGGCACCACCGGCTCCGGTAAGTCGGTAGCGATCAATGCCATGATTCTGAGTTTGCTCTACAAGGCAACGTCCCAGGAAGTGCGCCTGATCATGATTGATCCGAAGATGTTGGAATTGTCAGTGTATGAAGGCATTCCCCATCTCCTGAGTCCGGTCGTCACTGACATGAAAGAGGCCGCCTCAGCGCTTAGATGGTGTGTGGCGGAGATGGACCGACGCTATCGCTTGATGTCTGCGCTCAAGGTACGCAACCTGGCCGGATACAACCGCAAGGTGCAAGAAGCCATCGAACGGGGAGAACCGATCAAGGACCCCTTCTTCCGCGCCAACGAATTGGAAGAAGGGAGTAGTTGGCCGACCCTGGAACCCCTACCGGTGATTGTGGTCGTCATCGACGAACTGGCCGACATGATGATGCTGGTGGGCAAGAAAGTCGAAGAACTGATCGCCCGCCTGGCCCAGAAGGCCCGTGCCGCCGGTCTGCATCTGATTCTCGCGACCCAGAGACCTTCAGTGGACGTCCTCACCGGCCTCATCAAAGCCAACGTTCCCACCCGGATTGCCTTCCAGGTCTCCTCCAAGGTTGATTCCCGCACGATTCTCGATCAAAGCGGCGCCGAGACCCTGCTCGGAAGTGGGGACATGCTTTTTCTCCCCCCAGGGACCGGATTCCCTCTACGGGCTCATGGTGCCTTTGTGGATGATCACGAGGTCCTGAGAGTGGTGGAATACCTGAAGCAGACAGGTCGCCCCCGATATATCGATGAGATCACTCGCTTCCAAGACGAAAGCGAGGGCCAGATAGATGAAGGGGAACCTGAGGGGGAAGCCGATGCTCTATATGACGAGGCGGTACATTTCGTCACTGAAACCCGGCGGGTCTCCATTTCGAGTGTGCAGCGCAAGTTCAAAATCGGTTACAACCGAGCGGCACGGATTGTCGAGGAAATGGAGCGGGCAGGTGTGGTCAGTCCGGCAGAAGGAAACGGCTCACGGACGGTTTTGGCACCCCCGCCAGTGGAGGATTGATGTTATTAAACACCTGGAAAGTTTTCTTCATAGTGTTGGCGCTTTGGCTCAATAGTGTTGTGGCAGCCTCTGCCCCGGACGAAGAGCTGGAAAGCTTCCTTTCGTCAGTAAGTACACTTTCCGCGGATTTCGTTCAGCAGACCCTGGATGACAAAGGGGTGGTGACGCAGCTAAGTCGTGGTAAATTCTATCTCAAGCGACCGGGCAGATTCCGTTGGACCTACGCAGATCCTTATCCGCAGGAGATCGTGGCCGACGGGACCGAGGTCTGGTTTTATGATCCCGATCTGGAGCAGGTCACCGTCAGGACCATTGACTCCGCTTTAGGTTCGGCTCCGGCACTGTTGCTCAGTGGTCAGCTGAAATTGTCAGAACGCTTCGTGGTGAAAAGGGCGGGTAGAGACGAACGAGGATCCTGGGTGGAACTGGTACCCAAGGAGGAAAATGATGTGTTCCGTAAACTTCGGGTCGAAATGCAGGATGGCAAGCTGGCTTTGATGGAGTTGGCGGATAACTTCGGCCAGTTGACGCGAATTCGTTTTTCCAAAATGGAGATCAATCCTCCGCTGAAAGACGAACTTTTCAAGTTCGTGCCGCCTCCGGGTGTCGATGTCTTCAGAGGCTGATGAACGAGACTGACACATCGAGGTTCCGTCCCCTCGCAGACCGCCTCCGTCCCCGCAACCTGACGGATTTCATCGGCCAGAACCACTTGTTGTCTCCCGGCAAGCCGTTGCATGAAGCCGTTCAGGCAGGGCACCTCCATTCCATGATTCTGTGGGGGCCTCCCGGAACGGGAAAAACCACCTTGGCCAGAATGATAGCGGGAACGGGGGATGTCGAATTTATATCGTTATCTGCTGTACTATCCAATATAAAAGAAATCCGAGAATCAATACAAAAGGCCAAACTTTTCCAACAGCAGGGAAGGGGTACGATTTTATTCGTGGATGAGGTCCACCGGTTCAACAAAGCACAACAGGATGCCTTCCTGCCACATATTGAGAATGGAGTCATTCACTTCATCGGCGCTACCACCGAAAACCCTTCCTTTGCTTTGAACAATGCCTTGTTGTCGCGGACTCGGGTCTATGTTCTCAAATCCCTTGCTCAAGACGACCTGGAAAAGGTGATCGACCGGGCGCTGACTCATCCCGACGGGTTGTCTGATATCGAGGTGGATCTGCCCGAATCGGTCCGTCATTGGTTGGTTGATGCCGCCGATGGGGATGCCCGAAGATTACTGAACCTGTTGGAAATCATGGTAGAGTTGGCGGTGGATGAGGTTGGAAGGGCCCGCATCACTGAAGAGCTGGCCCGCGACGTTCTGTCCGGGGGCAGCGTGAGGCGTTTCGACCGCCAGGGAGACGACTTCTACGATCAGATTTCAGCCCTTCACAAAACCATACGCGGCAGCGATCCCGATGCCTCTCTATACTGGCTTTGCAGGATGCTGAATGGAGGTTGCGATCCCTTTTATATTGCCCGTCGTCTGGTCAGAATTGCCTCCGAAGACATCGGCAATGCCGATCCTCGCGCTCTGCAGCTGGCCTTGAACGCCTGGCAGGCCCAAGAGCGTCTGGGTTCACCCGAAGGGGAACTGTCGCTGGCCCAAGCCGCGGTCTATTTGGCCTGTGCGCCAAAGAGCAATGCTGTCTATCGCGCTTATCAAGCGGCTCAAGGAGATGCTGCGAGCACCGGTAGCCTGGAGGTTCCGGTACATTTGCGCAATGCCCCTACCAAACTGATGAAAGAACTGGGCTATGGTAAACGTTATCGCTATGCCCATGATGAGCCGGAAGCCTATGCGGCAGGGGAATGCTATTTCCCGGAAAATATGAAGCCTGCCCGTTACTACCAACCGGTTGACCGGGGACTGGAAATCAAAATTGCCACCAAACTGGCCCATTTGAGGGATTTGGACAGCCGGAAGAAATAGCTGGTCAACCCCGGCCTACGATCAAAAATCGTAAGTTGGGGTGAGCGAAGCGAAACCCAACAATGACCGAACTGGTGTCGGGTTTGCTGCCAGGATAAGATGCGATTAACTGTTCGAGACTATTCGTGAACCCCAGCAACCTAATTCACAGGACATTGATCGATCTGATGTGTTCACATTATCAGGGCAAATGCCGTCTTTGTTACAATAGCCGAGCCATTGCGGCTGGAGCAGGTATGTGATCTGGATCGATTATACAATCCTGGTGCTGATTGTAGTCTCAGCAGTGTTGGGGCTGATACGTGGGTTGGTGCAGGAAACCTTTTCCCTGCTGAGCTGGATCGCGGCAGTTTGGGTGACCCTGCATTACTATCCGGCTTTGTCGTTATATCTGTATGACATCATCGCTCATCCAGGATTGCGCTTGGCAGTCACTCTGATCGGTCTATTCGTGGCAACCCTGGTGGTCGGCAAAATTGTGGGCTATCTTATTGCCACCTTGATTGAGCGTTCTCCTCTCAGTTTTCTCAACAGGTTGGGGGGGCTGGCCTTTGGTGCAGCAAGGGGGGTCTTGTTGATACTGGTATTGATTCTCCTGGCCCAGGGTGTTGGTATCTCCAACGAACCCTGGTGGCGGGAGTCCCTGCTGATACCTCCCCTGGAAGACTGGGCCCAGGTTCTTGGGCACTTCCATCCTCAAGGTTACCTGCACGTGGTGCATGCCCCCTGACTCCGTCTTACCTTTAAAGCAAAGCGGAATTAATAGATTTATGTGTGGAATCGTTGGTATCGTTGCCCATTCTCCCGTCAATCAGGCGTTATACGAGGCGTTGACCGTCCTTCAGCACCGGGGGCAGGATGCCGCCGGGATCGTCACCTACGAAGGTGGGCGCTTTTTCCTACGCAAGGACAGGGGCCTGGTGAGGGATGTGTTTCAGGCCGAGCACATGCAGCATCTGGGCGGCACCATGGGTATCGGTCATGTGCGCTACCCCACCGCCGGCTGTACCAGTTCCGCCGAAGCCCAGCCTTTCTATGTCAACTCCCCTTATGGCATCACTCTGAGCCACAACGGCAATCTCACCAATGCGGAGATCCTCAAACAGGAACTGTTTCTCCAGGATCAACGCCATATCAATACGGATTCGGATTCCGAAGTCCTGCTCAACGTGTTTGCCCATGAGTTGCAGCGACTCGGCAAGTTGCGTCTTGACGTCAACGATGTCTTTCACGCGGTCACTGAAGTCCATCGTCGATGCCGGGGAGCCTATGCAGTGACAGCCATGATTACCGGTTTCGGGGTGCTCGGCTTCCGCGATCCTTACGGTGTCCGCCCGGTGGTGATCGGCAGACGGGAGTCCGCTTCCGGACCGGAATTCATCATTGCGTCTGAGAGCGTCGCCCTCGATGTGCTGGGATTCGAGCGGGTTCGGGACATCAGGCCGGGCGAGGCGGTCTTCATCGAAAAAGACGGCCGGCTCCATAGCCGCCAATGTGTCGAGCCGGTGACCCATGCCCCCTGTATCTTCGAATTCGTCTATTTCGCCCGCCCCGATTCGGTCATCGATGGTATTTCGGTCTACAAGGCCCGCCTGCAGATGGGCAAGAAACTGGCGGAAAAGATCCTGAGTCTCAATCCCGATCACCACATCGATGCCGTCATCCCCATTCCTGATACCAGCCGTACCGCTGCCCTGGAGCTGGCCAACCGTCTGGGTGTCAAATACCGGGAAGGGTTCATGAAGAACCGCTATATCGGCCGCACATTCATCATGCCGGGACAACAAATGCGTCAGCGTTCGGTGAGGCGCAAGCTCAATCCCATCGACGTGGAATTCAAGGACCGGAACGTCCTTCTGGTGGACGATTCCATCGTCCGTGGCACCACCTCCAAACAGATCATCCAGATGGCCCGTGAAGCCGGTGCCAGGAACGTCTATTTTGCTTCCGCCTCGCCTCCGGTGCGCTATCCTTATGTCTATGGCATCGACATGCCGGCTTCCTCGGAGCTGGTCGCCCACGGTCGCAGCGAAGAGGAGGTGCAACGAATCCTGGGCGCTGATTGGTTGATATACCAGGATCTGGAGGATCTGACCGAGGCGGTCCGCCGTGGCAATCCCAATTTGGGGCAATTCGAGACCAGTTGCTTCAGCGGTCACTACGTCACGGCGGACATCACTCCCGAATATCTGGACCAGTTGAGCCAGCGACGCAACGACAGAGCCAAGAAAAAACAGGACAATGACAATCTGAACATCGATCTTCACAATTCCATCTAACTAGCCAATGTCTAACAAAAAATCCTTACCCTGGCAGGACTATGGCCTGCAAACCCAGAGCATCCGCGCAGGCCAGACCAGAACGGCGGAAAACGAACATTCCGATCCGATCTTTGTCACCTCCAGCTATGTCTTCGGCAGTGCGCAGCAGGCTCATGACCGTTTTTCCGGCACAGAGCATGGCAATATCTATTCCCGCTTCACCAACCCCACGGTGCGTACGTTCGAGGAGCGTCTGGCCCTTATGGAAGGCGGGGAGCGATGTATCGCCACCGCCTCGGGCATGGCGGCCATCATGAGCCTGTGCATGGGGATGCTCAAAGCCGGCGATCATGTGCTTTGTTCCCGCTCGGTGTTTGGCAATACGATTCTGCTGCTGCGAAATTTCATGACCAAGTTCGGCATCGAGACTGACTTTGTCGAGCTGACCGACTTACAAGCCTGGCAGAGCGCGATCCGGCCTTCCACCCGTTTCCTGTTTCTCGAGACCCCTTCCAATCCCTTGACAGAAGTCGCGGATATCGGGGCTCTGGCCGAGTTGGCCCACCTAAACGGTGCCCTGCTGGTAGTGGACAATGTGTTCTGCACCCCGGCATTACAGAAGCCGTTGCAGCTGGGGGCCGACATCGTGGTCCATTCGGCCACCAAGTATCTGGATGGGCAGGGCCGCTGTGTCGGTGGAGCCGTGGTCGGCAATCAGGAACTGCTGGAGCAGGAGATCTACCCTTTCCTGCGTACCGGTGGGGCCAGTATGAGCCCCTTCAATGCCTGGGTGTTCCTGACCGGGCTGGAGACCCTGTCACTCAGGATGCGGGCCCATTGCGACAATGCGCTTGAGCTGGCCCGCTGGCTTGAATCGCAACCGGCAATCGAACGGGTGTTTTATCCCGGACTGCGATCCCATCCACAACATGAGCTGGCCGGAAGGCAGCAGAGTGGGGCGGGTGGTATCGTCAGCTTCGTGGTCAAGGGCGGACAACAGGCAGCCTGGAGGCTGATAGACAGCACCCGAATGGTTTCTATCACCGCCAATCTGGGGGATGTGAAAACGACGATCACTCATCCGGCTTCCACTACCCACGGCCGTCTTTCCCCCGAGGAAAGAATCAAGGCTGGTATTGCGGACGGACTGATCCGACTCTCGGTGGGCCTGGAGGATATCGAAGACATCATTTCCGATCTTGAAAGGGGGTTGAGCCAATGAAGGTGACTATTTACGGCAGCGGTTATGTGGGTCTGGTGACGGGTGCCTGCCTGGCCGAGGTGGGTAACGAAGTGCTGTGTATCGATATCGACGCCGACAAGATCGAATGTCTCAACCGAGGCGAGGTCCCCATTTATGAACCGGGGCTGGATAGCCTGATCAACCGTAACCGTGACGCGGGCAGATTGTCTTTCACCACGGATGCGGACGAGGCGGTCGCCCATGGACTGTTTCAGTTTATTGCGGTGGGAACGCCACCAGATGAGGATGGCAGCGCGGATCTCCAATATGTCATCGCGGTGGCCCGCGCCATTGCCGAGCGGATGACCGAATACCGCATCGTCGTCGACAAGTCGACGGTTCCGGTGGGCACGGCCGACACAGTGAGGGCAACGATCGAGGAAATCCAGCAACAAAGAGGCTCTCAGGTCGAATTCGACGTGGTGTCCAATCCCGAGTTTCTCAAGGAAGGCGCCGCCATCGATGATTTCATGAAGCCTGACCGTATCGTCGTTGGCACCGACAACCCCCGCACCACAGAACTGCTGAAAGCCCTCTATGCGCCCTTCAACCGCAATCACGAACGCCTGGTCGCGATGGACATCCGTTCGGCTGAACTGACCAAATATGCAGCCAACGCCATGCTCGCCACCAAAATCAGTTTCATGAACGAACTGGCCAACCTGGCGGAAAGGGTAGGGGCCGATATCGAACAAGTGCGGATCGGAATCGGCTCCGATCCAAGAATTGGTTATCACTTCATCTATCCAGGCTGTGGATACGGGGGTTCATGTTTTCCCAAGGACGTGAAAGCGTTGGAACGCGCTGCCAGGGAAATGGACTACCAGGCCGAGTTGCTCAGCGCGGTGGAAAACGTCAATGATCGGCAGAAAAGGCGCTTGTACGAAAAACTTCATCACTATTATGGTGGGGAACTGGAGGGCAAAACGATCGCGCTGTGGGGCCTGGCCTTCAAGCCCAACACCGACGATATGCGGGAAGCACCCAGCCGGGTGTTGATGGAGTCCCTGTGGCAGGCGGGCGCCAGAGTGCAGGCCTACGATCCGGTGGCCTTGAACGAAGCGAGACGGATCTATGGCGAAAGAGAGGAGCTGCAACTGGTCAATGACCCCATGGTCGCCCTCGAAGGGGCGGATGGACTGGCCCTGGTGACCGAATGGAACCTCTTCCGCAGTCCTGATTTCGATACCATGAAACGACTGCTGCGCAAGCCCGTGATCTTCGATGGCCGCAATCTTTACGATCCGGGATTCGTCCGCCAGCAGGGATTCGAGTATTTCGGTATCGGCCGCAGGTAAATCGAAATGATCCAATTCAAGCCCGTCATCCTGTCAGGTGGCTCTGGAACGCGACTGTGGCCGTTATCGCGCGAGGCTTATCCAAAGCAGTTTCTCAGCCTCGGTGGCGATCATAGTCTGCTGCAACAGACCGTCCTGAGGGTCGATCAATTGGGTCGAATGGTGCAAGACATTCAATTACAGCCCCCCCTGTACGTCTGTAACGAATCTCACCGTTTTCTGGTGGCGGAACAACTGCGGGAACTCGGCAGGCGACCTGACACCATCCTTCTCGAACCCAACGGACGGAATACAGCACCCGCACTCACCTGTGCGGCCCTGGTGGCGGTTGGTGGTCACAATGACCCAGTGCTCGCGGTCATGCCTTCAGACCATGTGGTACGCGACTGTGATGCTTTCTGTGCCACTCTGGCGGAGGCCATCCATTGGGCCGACCATGGACATGTCGTCACCTTCGGCATCGTACCCACCCGTCCTGAAACCGGTTTCGGTTATCTCCGTGCCGGAAATGCGCTGGAGGGGCGGGCAAGGATCCTGGAAGCATTTGTGGAGAAACCCGATGCTGAAACGGCACAGGGATATTTGGAATCCGGCGATTATCTGTGGAACAGCGGCATATTTGTCCTGCGTGCCAAGTGTTGGCTGAAGGCCATTGGCCGCTTCAGACCCGATATCCTCGAAGCGTGTGAAAAAGCCGTCGTGGCGGGGCTGCGGGACAGCGACTTTTTCCGTCTGGACCAGACGGCATTCGAGCACTGTCCTTCCGATTCCATCGATTATGCAGTCATGGAGAAAATCGCAGGTCAGGATTCGACCGCGGTCGTACTGCCGCTGGATGCCGGTTGGTCGGACCTGGGCTCGTGGCCTGCCCTGTGGGAAGTGGAGGACACGGATGAACGTGGCAATATAGTCCACGGCGATGCCTATCTGAATGACGTCAGCAACTCCCTGGTGTATGCAGGCGAACGTTTCGTGGCAGCCCTGGGGGTGTCCGATCTGATCATCACCGAGACCGCTGATGCTATCCTGGTGGCCCACAAGGATAGTGCCCAGAAAGTAAGGGAGGTGGCCCAATTCCTGAAGACGAACGGACGCCATGAGCACCACCACCACCTCAGGATCCACCGCCCATGGGGAACCATCGAGAACATCAGCAAGGGTGAGCGTTATCAGGTAAACCGCCTGACAGTCCGGCCGGGGGCGCACGTAGTGACCCAGCTGCATCACCACCGGGCCGAACACTGGATCGTCGTCAAGGGTACCGCCCATATCACCAGGGGCCGGGAGGAGGAAACCTTCCTCCTGACCGAGAACCAGTCCACTTATATCCCTGTGGGAGTGAGACATCGTCTGGAAAATCCCGGCAGGATTCCTCTGGAATTGATCGAAGTCCAATCGGGAGCCTATCTGGGCGAGGACGACATCCAGAGATTCCAGGAACCGGACTGATTTAATTTGGTCCGTTAAAGGGATTCCCGTAGAATCTCGTTTCCTTTACATCATCAAAAAAATCAAACATACATGGCTTTATACTGTGGTATCGTCGGATTGCCCAACGTGGGTAAATCCACGCTTTTCAATGCTCTGACCCGCGCTGAGATCGCGGCGGAGAACTATCCTTTCTGCACCATCGATCCCAATGTGGGCGTGGTGCCGGTTCCAGATCCCCGTCTGGGCAACCTGGCGGAGATCGTCGAACCGCAAAGAACCTTACCTACCACGATCGAATTCGTCGATATAGCGGGCCTGGTGGCAGGGGCCTCCAAAGGCGAAGGGCTCGGTAACCAGTTTCTGGGACACATCCGCGAGACCGATGCCATCGCCCACGTGGTTCGTTGCTTCGAGGACGAAGACGTCGCCCACGTTGCCGGTTCGGTCGATCCAGTGCGCGATATCGAAATCATCAACACCGAATTGATGCTGGCCGATATGGAAACGGTCGATAAAGTCCTGCAGCGGGTACTTCGAGCCAGCAAATCCGGAGATAAAGAAGCACTGGCGCAAAAGGCATTGCTGGAAAGCATCGCCGGGCACCTGGATAGCGGCAAACCAGTGCGCAGCCTGGCCCTGAACGAAGAGGAACGCGCCAGGTTGAAAACCCTTCACCTGTTGACCGCCAAACCCACGCTGTACGTGGCCAATGTCCTCGAAGACGGCTTCGACGCCAACCCTTTATTGGAAAAAGTGCAGGAATACGCAGCCGAGGAGGGTGCCCAGGTGGTTCCCGTGAGTGCCGCCATGGAAGCTGAGATCGCTTTACTGGAGGACGAAGACAAGTCCGCGTTCCTGGATGAAATGGGATTGAAGGAACCTGGACTCGACAGGGTCGTGCGTGCGGCTTACCGCTTGCTCAATCTGCAGACTTTTTTCACCGCTGGGGTGAAAGAAGTCAGGGCCTGGACCGTACGTGTCGGTGCCACCGCACCTCAGGCGGCTGGTGTCATCCATACGGATTTTGAAAAGGGCTTCATTCGCGCCGAGGTCATCGCCTACGAGGATTTCATCGGCTATGGCGGAGAGCAGGGGGCCAAGGAGGTGGGAAAATGGCGGTTAGAAGGCAAGGAGTACCTGATGCAGGAAGGGGACGTGGTTCATTTCCGTTTCAACGTCTGACGGAAACCACCCGGGCAAAGAAAAGCCCTGCCTAAACTCTGGCAGGGCTTCTCCTGACTTTGACCAAAAGGCGGATTATTGACCTTTGGCTTTTTCCTGCGCCCGGACTTCGTCCCAGGCTTGATATGACACCGTTGACATTTCCCGCTTCTTGAGCAGGATCACGCCTACAACCACAGCGGCAATAAGCACACCAATGATCAGCCAGAAATTGTCTTTTTCTTGACTTTCGTCTGCCATTTCTCCTACCTCAACAGTTGGTTAGTTTTTATGTACCCCGAAAACCGGGATTTCCAGATCGGTTACAATCTGATTCCGTCGATGCAATCGACGTAGTGAATTTTAAGCAAATTATGAAGCCCATGTCTACCGTCGAAACGCTTTTTGTCCATACAAAAAGTTTGGAATTCTGCTTTTCCATGTGCAGATCAATCTTCTGGAAGACAAAACCCTTTGTAAAACAGGAGGCTATTGATTAATGGAATGCATCGTCATAGGTGCCGGTATCAGCGGTCTACTTTGTGCCAGAGAACTGGTTGCCGGCGGTTGCCGGGTCAGAATCATCGAACGCGGCAAGGTTGGTCGAGAGGCCTCATGGGCAGGAGGAGGAATTCTGTCCCCGTTATATCCCTGGCGCCAGCCACTACCGATCCAAAGATTGTCTTCCTGGAGTCAGAAAATCTATCCTGAGTTAGCGGATTCGGTCAAAAAACAGACCGGGATCGATTCTCAGTGGAATCGTTGCGGTCTCTTGTGGCTGGATCTCCCGGATTGTGAATCGGCCGTGGTCTGGTGCCAGGAACATCAAGTTCACTATGAAACGCCGGACCGCGACAAGATTGAAGAGATCCAGCCAGGTCTCCGGATTCCAGCCACAAATCGACATCTTTGGCTGAGCGAAATTGCGCAGATCCGCAATCCCAGATTGCTGAAGGCGCTGCGTCTGGAACTTGTTCAGCTTGGCGTCGAAATCCTGGAACGACATCCTGTTATCGACTGGAAGCTACAGCGCAACCATATCGACTCGGTCGTTGTCCCGGAGGGAAATCTGACAGCGGATCTTTTCGTGGTCACCGCAGGGGCCTGGTCTGCCTTACTGGGGCCAAGTGGTTATTGGCAGCCCGAAATTCGCCCGGTCAAGGGGCAGATAATCATGTTCAGAGCCGAACCCGGTCTGTTACAGACGATGGTTCAACAGGGGGAGCATTACCTGATCCCAAGAAACGACGGTCGTATCCTGGTCGGCAGTACCGTCGAGGAAGCCGATTTCGACAAACGACCCACCGCACAGGCCTACCATGTCTTGTACCGGTTTGCCGTGGAAACCCTGCCAAGGCTGGCTGACTTCCCAGTGGAACTTCATTGGGCTGGTATGAGACCTGCCGCGCCGGATGGCATTCCCTATATCGGGCCTCATCCTCAGCTGGAGAATCTGTATTACGATTGCGGGCATTTCCGCAATGGTGTGGTCATGGCTCCAGCCGCCGCCAGACTACTGGCCGACCTGGTGATGGACAGAAGCCCCATTGTGGATCCAGCTCCCTATTTACCGCTCAATCGATGTTGAGCATGAGTGACGACAAGCGGAGGATTGAGGTAACAAATGGCGCACAAGCCGCGAATGAACTCTACCAGGCACTGAAATCGGCAATGAACTTCGTATAATGTATATTATGTTAAATTGCAAACGGTAAGGCATTACTCGCAATAACGATGCCCTCTGATGGATGGCAAAAACGCTTCCCTTTCGATCTTCACATCCGAGCGTGGTTTCCTGGGCTTCCTGCTGTCTGGAAAGGCGGCGGAATAATCGGGCAAGGCTTCGCCCGGGTCCATGGGAATCAGGATGGCCAACGCAGCGCTGATCATCCTGCGGGTGATATTCCTTTCCTTCCCATTCTGCTGGATCCAACACACATTGGCCTTGATATGGGGCTTCAGATCCTGGACGATGGCGATCGGTTCCTCTTTGGGATGCTGTGCCAACAGTTCCAGTTGCTTGTGATACCCTGGAGATGGATCTTCACCCCCCAGTCTCGCCAATCTCTGGTAGGCTGCCTGGCGGGTGATTTTTTTGATCGAACGGGTCGTTCCCCAGGTGAAGCGGATCGAATCCGGCTTTTTCAATAAAACTGGCAGATGGCGATAAAGCTGCTTGAAGTGCAACCGTGGAAACCCGTGGTGAGTCATGATTCGACGGGCCTGTTCCCGATCTTTGCTGTTTGCCGCCAGCACCGCCTGTTTGAATTCGTCACGCCGGCGATTGAGTTCTCCAGCCAGCCTCAGCAATTTGCCTGAGGCGCCAACGATTCCAGGACAGATATCAGTCACACGACCATCCCTCTCATCCTGATATTCGAGCCGCTCCAGTACGTCTGTCAGTGTCGTACGGGCAACATGATCGAGGTATTCATGTTTGTTGAGGTCGAACACCCAGGCTCGATGATTTTCACTGAGGAGCTGGGTCAGGAATCGATCGAGCGAGGATCTCAATTGGTTGAAGCGGTATAACAGCTGTGTATCGGCCATGTTTGAGGGTGGTTTTTATTAATAATCTAAATTATAACGGTATAAATATCTTCAAGGCCAGTATTTTGGATTTTCCGACTCAAATACTCGTGTATCATTTCACCCCAATCAAAGATGACAACAAGCGCATGACCCCAACACAGCCAGGATTCCAAGTCACCTGTCAAAATTGTGGATTCAACAGTGTCTGTTTCCCCCGAGGCCTGACCAAGGAAGAGATCAGTCAACTCGAAGATGTAGTGCAACGCCGCAAGGTACTACACAAGGGGGAGTTCCTGTTTCGTAATGGAGACGCCTTCGAGGGCCTGATCGCCATCAAATCCGGCATGGCCAAACTGGTATATCACAACGAACAGAGCGAGGAGCATATCGTTCAGATCCTGTTGCCGGGGGAGATCCTGGGGTTTGGCGCCATTGCTCAGCAGAAACACCGCTGCTCTGCCCAGGCATTGGATACACTGAGTTATTGTGAACTACCCGCTCATCAGCTGCACCGGATCTGTTTCCGGATACCCACCCTGCTCGATGAGATCCTGCGTCATGCCAGCGATGCCATCAGCAATCAAAGAACCCAGACGCTGTTTATCAAAAAACCGGCGGAACAAAGACTGGCGGCCTTTTTATTGGATTTGTCCGAACGTTATGCCTTCCGCGGCTTTTCTGGCGAACAATTCTCCATCGGTTTCACCCGTCAGGAATTGGGCAACTATCTCGACCTGGCCCTGGCCACCGTCAGCCGTACCCTCAAACAATTCGAGAAGAACGGATGGCTGGAGGTTCGCGGCAAATGGATCCGGATTCTGGACAGGCAGGCACTGGAAAAACTCTTTGCAAGTGATCGGCTCGATTAGGCACTAGTGTTTGATCCCCACGCCCCGATACAACAGCCACCAGGCGAGCCCTCCAAGGATCAGAATCATCCCGCTCACCAACAGGAATGCGGTTTCCACGGCCACATCCGCAGCCCCCAGAAATCCGAAGCGAAAGGCATTGATCATATACAGGATCGGATTGAAAAGTGAGAGTGTATGCCAGGGTGGCGGCAGCAGATTCACGGAATAAAACACCCCGCCAAGATAGACCAGGGGCGTCAGAATGAAGTTGGGGACGATGGAGATATCGTCGAAACTGTTGGCAAACGTGGCATTGATCAACCCGGCCAGGGAAAACAACAGCGCAGTCAGAACCGCCGTCGCCACGGCCAGTCCGGGATGAGAGACATGCAGATCGGTGAATAACAGCGCCACGCCCAGGACCAGGCCGCCGATCACCAACCCCCTGAACATACCCCCAGTGACATAGCCGGCCAGGATGACCCAGTTGGGCATGGGAGAGATCAACATTTCCTCGATGTGGCGTTGGAATTTGGCGGAAAAGAACGACGACACCACATTGGCATAGGAGTGATTGATCACCGCCATGAGGATGATCCCGGGGACGATGTAATCGATGTAACTCACCCCGCCCATGGGACCGATACGCGGTCCCATCAGGGCACCGAAGATCAGAAAATACAATGAGGTGGTGACCAGCGGTGGCAACAGAGTCTGCGGCCAGATGCGCAGGAACCGATGGATTTCCTTGCCAGCCAGGGTTCGATAGGCGGTCCAGCGCTTGCCCATGTCAGGCGGCTGGTTCCAGTTGCTGCTTTCCCTGGACTCGCTGCAAAAACAACTGCTCCAGGCGGTTGCTGCGGGGGCGAATGTTGGTCACCTCGATTCCTGCCTGAGAGAGCCCGGCAAACAGCGGATTCAATCCCAACTGTCTTGGAACCGCCACGATCCAGAGGCGGTCGTCGATCACTTCGATCCGGTAGCCCGGAATATCCGGTATCGTTTCCGTTGGTTGACGCAGGTCGAGAAAGACTTCGTTGAATTCCAGTTCATCGAGCAGTTTCGCCATCGAGGTGGATTCGATGATGCGACCATGATCGATGATGGCCACATTCCGACACAGTTGTTCCGCCTCCTCCAGATAATGGGTGGTCAGAATGATGGTGGTCCCTTGGGCATTGAGGCGCCGCAGAAATTCCCACATCGATCGGCGGATCTCGATATCCACGCCGGCGGTGGGTTCATCGAGAATCAGTAGTTGAGGCGAATGGACCAGTGCTCTGGCAATCATCAGACGACGTTTCATGCCTCCGGACAGGCGGCGCGAGACCTGGTCGCGGCGGTCCCACAATTCCAGTTGTCTGAGCACACTCTCCATTTTCTGCCTGGCCAGCCGGCGTGGTACCCCGTAATAGCCGGCCTGATTGAGAACGATCTGCCCCACTTTCTCGAACTGGTTGAAATTGATCTCCTGCGGCACCAGACCGATGCAACGTTTGGCCCCTTCCCTGTCATGGTCCAGATCTTGACCACACACTTCCACTCTGCCCGCAGTCTTGTTGACCAGAGAGGTTACAATACCGATGGTGGTGGATTTACCCGCGCCGTTGGGTCCCAACAAGGCGAAGAAATCTCCTTGCCGCACTTCCAAATCGATCCGTTTGAGGGCTTCGAAGCCGTTTTCGTAAACTTTCTGGAGTTTTCTCAGTCTGAGCGCGGGCATGGCGGTGCAGATGGTTTGGCAGTGGCAAGAAAAGCGATATTGTAGCAGAATAACTGCGCCCCCCGATTGGCCATGAGTGGCGGATGAAAGTGCAAACGATTGGGGTTTTTCTTGTTTGTGGTTAACTTCCTAAAGGAAAGGATGATGAAATTGACTCAAAGCGGTCTCTTGTTGCGTGTCATGGTACTGGTATGTCTGCTGACCTCATCGGCCCAGGCGGATATCATTCCCTGGCTGAAAGGACTGGGGGGACAGGAAAAGCAGGCCGCCCCCCCGCCGACCGAAACGGAAACCAGTCAGGTGCCCACCCTGGCACCCATGCTCAAGAACGTACTCCCGGCGGTCGTCAATATCGCGGCCTCTGGCAAGGTGATCGTACAGGACAATCCCCTGCTGAACGACCCCTTCTTTCGCTATTTCTTCCGCGGCGTGCCGCCGATGCCCCGCGAACGACGGACACAAAGTGTCGGCTCCGGGGTCATCGTGGACACGGACAATGGCTATATCCTCACCAACCACCATGTGATCAAGAATGCCGAAGTCATCTACGTCGTCCTCAAGGACAAGCGCCGTTTGAAGGCCAAACTGGTGGGCTCCGACCCGGAAACGGACATCGCGGTACTCAAGGTAAAAACGGATCATCTGACCGCCCTGCCCATAGGAAACTCAGACAAACTCCAGGTGGGCGATTTCGTGGTCGCCATCGGTAACCCCTTCGGTCTGGGTCAGACCGTCACTTCCGGGATAGTCAGTGCCCTGGGCAGGACCGGCCTGGGAATCGAAGGGTATGAAAACTTCATCCAGACCGACGCCTCCATCAATCCCGGCAACTCGGGTGGTGCGCTGGTGGACCTTCGCGGACATCTGGTGGGTATCAACACCGCCATCGTCGCTCCATCGGGTGGAAACGTGGGGATCGGTTTCGCCATCCCCGTCAACATGGCACGGGGGGTCATGGAACAGATCGTGGAACACGGCGGGATCAAGCGCGGCATGCTGGGGGTGCAGGTCCAGGATCTGACACCTGAACTGGTCAAAGCAATGGGACTGGAGACCACCGAAGGTGCACTGATTGCCGGTGTAACCGAGGGAAGCGCCGCCGATAAGGCTGGTATCAAAGCCGGTGACGTGGTCGTGAGTTTCGACGGCAAACCAATCAGGAATTCCTCGCAGCTGAGAAACATGGTCGGCCTGAAACGAGTGGGAGAGAAGGTCAAAATCGACCTGATCCGCGATGGCAAACGGCTCACGGTGACCGCCAAGATCGGCAAGGCCGGTCCCAGTGGTGCGGTATCAGGTGAGATTCCGCTCCTGGAAGGCGCCCAATTTTCCAAAATCTCACCGGATCATCCGTTGTATGGCCGAGTCAAGGGCGTGATGGTGGCCTCGGTCGAATTCGGCAGTCCCGCCTGGCAGGCAGGCTTGAGAGAAGGCGACGTCATCCTCTCGGTCAACCGCAAGCCGGTCAAATCAGTGGATGAATTCTTCAGCGTCGCCAGCAAGTCACCCAACCGTCTGTTGCTTCGCATCCAGCGGGGCAACTTCTCACTGTTCCTGGTGCTGGAACGCTGACCCTACCGGGGAGGGGCTGGTTCCCCTTCCCTTTCCTCCTTAACCACTGAACGATCCACGTCGTCCGATTTTGGCCGAATAAACCCAGTTCATATTCCGACATTCGTTCTTAGATCCACCATCCCTCACCATCGAATGGAAACACGCTTTATTCTCTTCGAAGCATTTTCAGCATCTCTTTCAATGGCCGGGTGTTGATGATATTGCCATTCTCCAACCACCCCCTCCTGGCCTGGGCCACCCCATAGCGCATCAGCTTCAGCCCCTCGGCGCTGTGGGCATCGGTGGAGATCGCAAGCTTCACCCCGATTTCCCTGGCCAGCAGGCAATGGTCGTCGTTCAGGTCCAGGCGTTCGGGCTGGGCATTGATCTCCAGGATGCAGCCCCGTTCCCTGGCGGCCTGCATCAGGGTTTCCACGTCGACGTCATAGGGGTCGCGCTTGTTGATGAGCCTGCCGGTGGGATGGGCGATGATGTTGCAATACGGATCGTCCATGGCCCTGAGTATCCTTTCGGTCTGTCTCCTCTGCGACAGATTGAACTTGTAATGGACCGAGCACACCGTCAGATCCAGTTCCCTGAGCACGCTGTCGGGCAAATCCAGGCTGCCGTCCTCCAGGATGTCCACCTCGATGGCCTTGAGCAGTACGATGCCTTTCAAGGATTCGTTGAGCCGGTCGATCTGCTCCATCTGTGTCCGCAGACGTTTTTCATCCAGACCCTTGGCCACGGTCAGCCGTCTGGAGTGATCGGTGATGGCCAGATACTCATAACCTAAAGTTTGGGCCGCCTCAGCCATGGCCTCCAGGGTATCGTTGCCATCGGTCTCCCGGGTATGACTGTGCAGATCACCGCGGATGTCTTCCAGCGTCACCAGATCGGGCAGGCGGCCTTCCATGGCCGCCGCCACTTCTCCCCTGCCCTCCCGCAGTTCCGGGGCGATGTAGGGCAGCCCGACACAGCCATAGACCTCCTCCTCGGTCTTCCCCGCCAGGCGCTCGTCAGCGCGGAAAACGCCATATTCATTGATCTTCAGTCCCTGCTTGACCGCCATGGTGCGTACCTCGATGTTATGGGCCTTCGAGCCGGTGAAGTATTGCAGCGCAGCACCAAAGCTTTCGTTGGCCACCACCCTCAGGTCCACATGCATGGCATTCATGAGGCGCACACTGGAACGGGTC
>CAYUPV010000004.1:0-38028 GCA_964445885.1 uncultured Methylococcales bacterium | reverse complement strand
AACGAGTCCCATCCAACCACCTCACGATCGCGGGCCACCTTGGCCAGAATCGAGGCTGCGGAAATCTCCGCCACCCTGCCGTCACCACCGACAAGGGCCTCCACTTTCATGGGTATTTCAGGTACCTGGGCACCATCCACCCACACCAGGTCCGGCCATACTCCCAATCCTCTGACAGCGCGTTGCATAGCCAAAAGCGAGGCCTGCAGGATGTTGAGCCTGTCGATTTCAGAAGGTTCGGCTCTGCCTATGGACCAAGCCAAGGCGCACTCACGAATCTCCCCACTGAGCCGTTCCCGTTGCCGGGGGGTGAGTTTCTTGGAATCCGCCAGCCCTGGGACAGGTCTGTTGTGATCCATAATCACGGCAGCTGCAATCACGGCACCTACGAGGCAGCCGCGCCCGACTTCATCGACTCCGGCACGAAGGGTCATTCATCCTTCGGCTTCTGCCGCCGCACACATGATCTCGGCACTGGCGACAAATTCTCCATCGACTTCGGCCCGACAGGAAAATGCCCAGATGTTGCGCTTGTGGCGCAGATACTCCACCTCAAGCCGTAGTTGATCCCCAGGACCCACTGGCCTTTTGAAACGTGCCTTGTCGAGCCCCACCAGATAATAGATGAGGTTCTTGGCAGCAATCTCAGGAGCACTTTCGGATGCCAACAACCCCGTGGCCTGGGCCAGTGCCTCCATGATCAACACGCCAGGCATGATCGGAAGGCCAGGAAAATGCCCTTGGAAGAAAGGTTCGTTATAAGTGATATTCTTGATGGCCACCAGACGCTTGCCAGGTTCGCACTCGATCACCTTATCCACCAACAGGAAGGGATAGCGGTGGGGCAGATACTGCATGATCTTTTGTATATCCAAAATGTCGTTCCCCAGTGTGTTTATATCCAATTCAGTCGAATCATTTGAGAGTCTGTAACTTTTTCTGCACTTTATCGGTCACGTCCACCTTATCGCTGGCATACACCACACCATCGGTCAGCAACAGGTCATAGTTTTCCTCTTTGGCCAGGGTCTTGATCGCCTCGAAGATCTTCCGCTGCAGTTTCCCCAGTTCTTCATTGCGTCGCAAGTTGAAATCCTCGCGAAATTCCTCTTGGGCCCGCTTGAGTTCCCGCTGCTTTGACAGAATATCTCTTTCTAGTTTACGCCTTTCGGCATCACTCATGACAGCCGAGTCCCGGGCCATTTTCTCCTGGAGTTTCTTCAACTCCTTCTGCTGGGCCACAATGCGCTTGTCACGGGGAGCAAACTCGCGTTCGAGGCGTTTCTTGGCATCTGCTGCCTGGGGCGCCTGTTGGAGCACCTGGGCCACATTGACGAAGCCGATCTTGATCTCTTCAGCTCGGACGGCTGATCCCAGGCACAGCAAACCGGTAAAAGCCAGCATAAGAAAACGAATTTTCATCCAATTAACTCCTCAAAAAATTGTTGTATAAAGAATCAGAAACCAGCTCCAAAGGAGAACTGGAAGACTTGGGTATCATCGTTACTCTTGGCATTCAGCGGTTGCGCCAGGCTGACTCTCAAAGGACCGAAAGGCGACAGCCATTGTACCGAGATGCCGGCAGAGTAACGAAGATCTCCCAACTTCAACGTATCATCGAACACATTACCGGCATCGAAAAAGATTCCCAGTCGAAAAGCCGAACGCATTTCCTCGTCCAGGAATGGCACGGGGAAGAACAGCTCCGCGCTACCCACGAGTTTAACCGATCCACCAAAAGGATCGTTGTTGGAATCCTTTGGCCCCAGAGTATTCTGCCTGAAACCACGGACAGACTTGACTCCTCCGGCAAAGAAATGTTCGAAGAAGGGTAGCTGGTCGGTACCCCCGTAGCCATTACCATAAGCCACGTCTCCCCGAAAGGAGAAAATCAGGTCTTTGGCCCAAGGGAAATAGCTCTGCCCGCGATAGCGGACTTTATAGTATTGAAGATCGCTGAAAGGGATCGCCCCTTGCAATGACAAGGAATGGCGAACCCCGCGAGTCGGAAACACCGCCTTGTCCAGGGTATTGTGCACCCATCCCAGCGACAAGCTCAAAACATTGTAGGTCTTGCCTTGTTTAGCAACGAAACTCTTGATTTCCTGGGAGGTGGAACTGCTGGTTTTGAGCTTGGTGTGCTCGAAATCCAGGTTGCTGTTGATGCGATTGTTTTCGTCCCAGGGCAGACTGAGGTTGAACCCGGCCCGGCCGGTGTCGGTAGTGTAATTGGCGATGTTGGCAGCATTCGCATCGGTACTGCGAAAGCTCAGATCGAAGCCGCCACCGATCCCGTCGATGGTCAGATAGGGGTTGAACCAAGCCACCCGGTAGATGGTGGACACCCGGCTGTTGTTGAAGTTGAAGGTGACACGCTTGCCGGTGCCGAGAAAATTGTTCTGGGAAATGCTGGCGTTGAAGATCAGTCCCTGGGTCTGGGAGAAACCGACCCCGGCGCTGAGATTTCCCGATGGTTGTTCAGTCACCGTATAGTCCACATCGATCTGGTCCAGGGTTCCGGGAACGGTGGGCGTTTCCACGTTGATTTCCTTGAAATACCCCAACCGCTCAAGACGGCTTTTCGACCGCTCTATCTTCGAGGTGGACGCCATCGCCTCTTCCATCTGCCGCATCTCACGCCTGATCACTTCATCCTGGGTACGTGAATTGCCCTTGACATGGATCCTGCGGATGTAGATCCTGCGACCTGGTTCGACAAAGAAGGTCAGCTTGACGGTCTTCTTTTCGTCATCGATCTCAGGAACCATGTTGACATTGGCAAAAATATATCCCTCATCCCCGAGCCGGGTACTGATGGCATCGATGGTCTCGGTGGCGCGCTTGCGCGAAAAGACTTCCCCTGGACCCAGCTCGAACAGGGGGATCAACTCCTGGGGGGGAACGATCAGTTTACCGGTCAGCTTCACTTCGTCCAGCTTGTAGACGTCGCCTTCCTTGACATTGATGGTGATATAAATGTCACGTTTGTCCGGGGTGATCGCCACCTGGGTTGAATCGATCTCGAACTTGAGATATCCCCGGTCCATGTAAAAGGAGCGCAGGCGTTCCAGGTCGGCCGCCAGTTTCTGTTTGGCATACTGGTCATTTTTGGTGTAGAAGGACAACCAACCCGTCGTGCTCAACTCGAATTGTTTGAGCAGCGTATCCTCATCAAATGCCTGATTGCCGATGATATTGATACGTTTGATCTTGGCGGCATGCCCTTCGGCGATTTTGATCAGGATGGCTCGGCGATTGTGGGTGATCTTGGTGACTTCGGTCTTGATCTCCACCCCGTATTTACCGTGGCTGAAATACTGACGCCGCAGTTCAGTCTCGACTTTCTCCAGCAATCTGCGATTGAATACTCGCCCCTCGGCCAGTCCAATGCTGTCCAAGGCTTTGAGGAGATCTTCGGTCTTGATATCCTTGTTTCCTTCGATCTTGATCGCAGCGATGGAAGGCCGCTCGGTGACTTCCACGACTAGAATATTTCCTTCCCGCAACAATCTCACGTCCTTGAAGAAACCACTGCGGTACAAGTCCCGGATAGCTGCGGCGGCCGTTCGCTCATCCAGTTTTTCACCAGGTTTGATGGGTAAGGCGTTGAACACGGTGCCTTTGGTGACACGTTGCAGGCCCTGCACCCGAATGTCCTCGACTACGAAGGGCTCCAATGCCAAACTGGAGCCCACCCAAAGCAAGGCAAGCCAATAGAACGATTTGAGGCGCTTCATCCGGTTTCGCCAAATGACATGCCCACCGTCTGAGGGGCTAAGATTGATGTGATTATTGTCTGACTTCCTTTTCCAACTGTTCCAGACTGATATGGCGAACATCCTTGCCCTTGACGAAATAGATGAGATACTCACAGATATTGCAGCTTCGGTCACCGATCCGTTCCAGCGAACGGGCCGACCACATGATGTCCAGGGAAACAGGGATACTGCGAGGGTCCTCCATCATGTAAGTAATCTGCTGGCGAAGGATACTTTCGTATTCCTTGTCCACGGTCTTGTCCTCTTCCACCACCTTCAGCGCCAACTCCACATCGATACGGGCAAAAGCATCCAGCGCATTGTGGAGCATGGCACGAACTTGAACGGCAAGCTGTTCCAGTTCACTGAGCTGATTGGTCTTGGGATAGCGGGTACTCAGATCCAGTGATTGTCTGGCGATACGACGGGCTTCATCGCCGATCCGTTCCAGATCGGCGATAGTCTTGATGACTGCCAACACAAGACGAAGGTCACGGGCAGCTGGCTGACGGCGGGCGAGTATCTCGCTACACTTTTCGTCAATCTCCACTTCCATGGAGTTGACCTTGTAATCGTTGTCGATGACCTCGTCGGCCAGTGCGATGTCGTTCTCCAGCAAGGCTTTGACAGCATTGGCCACTTGGGCCTCCACCATCCCCCCCATCACCAGAACACGATGGCGGATATGCTCCAGTTCCTGCTCAAATTGCTTGGAAATATGGTGATGTACCGATTCTTCCTGCATGCGTCATGTCCCCCTTGGCCCAGGCAAAAAATTGAACCCATTTTATGCCCTTCACCCAGGTTTCTCAATCAACGCGATACAGAATCGAGCAGTTCTTGTGCGTGTCTGCGCTGCGCAAAATGCGTCTGATCCCTAAGCAAACGTTTCAATTCCCTTGCTGCTTCGTTTTCCCTTCCTTGTTGAATCAGTGCCTCTGCCAAATGTAAGCGAATGGCCGGAAGATGAGGTGCCCTGACTGCCGCCTCCTTCAACAGGGTCAAACCTTCTTCCGGACGGCCGTTGTGGAGGTAAATCCATCCCACCGTATCCAACACCTCGGGTTTGTCCTTACCCAAATCAATCAGCCGCTGTGCTGTCGTCAGGGATTTTGAGTCTCCCGTTTTGTGATACAGCCAAGCCAGATTGTTCAAAGTCAGAACATTATCGGGTTGCAGAGCAAGGGCTTTTTCGTAGGCGGCGATTGCCTGACCATCATTGCCTTCCTCCTGATATCCCACCGCCAGCATCATCCAGCTGCCGGCGTCATCGGGTGTTTTCTCCAACCAGGATTCCAGAATGGAGCGACCTTTTTCCTGTTCACCGGTTTTTCGATAGAGTTGGTAGAGGCGTTGAGAGGTCAGCTGTGAGGGTGCCAGGTCATGGGCTTTTCGAAAAGCGTTCAAGGCTTCAGAAGTGTGTTTCTGAGCCAGAGCGATCTCGCCCTCCCAAAAATAACCCACAGCTAGATCAGGGGTGTTGTGGGACTGCAGCTTTTTGGCGCCTTCAAGAGCCTCGTTATAGCGTTTTAGTTTCAACAACAAGCGGATCCTGTCGGCAGCACCAGGAAGGAAGTCTTCCTGGAGGCTCAATGCCTTATCCCAGGCATCCAGAGCGCCTGCATCGTCCTTATTTCTCTCCAAAGCCAGAGCAAGGAAGTGCCATGCTGATGGGTTTTCAGGTCTGAGGATGGTTAGATTCCTGAAGCTGGCGACCGCCGAGGCGGGCCGATTGGCAGCCAACTGCGCCTGCCCTAGAAGCTGCAAGGCAAGCGGATTTCGATCCTGATGTTCTACCAAGGTACGAGCCACACCCAAGGCTTTTAAAGGATCCCCTGCGGCCAAATAATAACGCACAAGCATCCTGGATGGCTTCAAGGCTTCTGGATGCCGCTCATGTGCCTGTTCCAGAAAATGCACCATTTGACTATATTTCTTGCGTGCTTCCGCTATCTGGGCCAACCCCACCAAGGCGCCCACATGCCCTGAACGTTTATCGATCACCCGACGATAATAATTTTCGGCTTGTTTCAATCTCCCCTGATGAAATTTCAATTTGGCCAGATTCAGGGCCGCCGTCGAATAATCAGGATATTCCTGCAAGAGTGCCGTCCATTGCTGCTCGGCCTTGCCGGCTTCACCCATGGCCAGATAAGTGCTGGCAATCAGATTACGGGGCATGGGACTATTGGGCATTTTTTCCGCGAGTCGGCGCGCAGTCTCCAGGGCTTGTGGGTATTTTTTCTGTTTCATGCGCGCCAACACCAACATGACATCTGCCTGCATCAGTCCCTGCTTCAGATCCACTGCCTGCTCAAGATGTCCCACGGCATTGGTCAAATCTCCTGCTGCAATCTGACCGAGCGCCAACTGGGTCTGGATGGCCGCCACGTCCGGGGCCAAACGTGCGGCTTCGGCCAACACTTCGTTCCCTTCATCAAACTGATGGTTTTGCAAATAGGCACTTCCCAACAAGGCCAGATATTGTGGATCGTTGGTAAGCTGCTGGCGATAGGGTTCAAGCAGGGACACCGCAGCCTGTGGTTGTTTGCGCTTGATTTTTATCGCTGCCAACACCTTGGTCACAGGAAAACTGTCCGGCATGAGGTGGTGGGTTGCTTCCAGATATTCTTCCGCGAGACCCAGCTCATTGTGCCGATAAGCAATGATGCCCAACAAGAGTGTGCTTTGAGCGTGATTGGGAACCTTATAGACTACCTTTTCCAGCGCTTCTTTTGCTGCCTCCAGATTCCCCTGACGAAACTCCAACAGCCCCCGCATATATAACGCCAATGGAACATCCTTGGCAATTTTGTCGACTGCATCCAAATCCTTGCGGGCCTGCTCATTTTGATTATTGGCGAGTTCTACTGTTGCACGACCGAGCAGGGCCCGAATTTCCCGGGGGCGACGCTCCAGAACCTCTCCATAGGACTGGTAGGCAGCTTGGAGATCCTCCTGCTGCCGATAGGCCTCTGCCTGCAACAAATAGGCTTCCACATTGTCGGGATCTTGCTTGAGGACCCGGTCGATGTGAGTGAAAACCTCATCCAAATGGTGGTCATTCAAAGCCAGGCGAGCACGGCCAAGATGAGCCTGAAGATTGTCAGGATCCAGCTGTAACGCTTGGTTCAAATTATCCTTGGCCTTCTCATGCTGGTCGAGCAACAGGCAAGCGGCAGCTCTCATGGCCAGTATTTTCGCCTTGATCTTTGGCGATTGAGACGCCTCAGGAAGAATATTATCCAGGAGTTCTTGGGCTTCACCTTGTAACAGATAGGCCTGGGCCAAAAAGGATAGCCAACGGGATGACTCCATGCCCAAATCTCGGGCCCTTTTCAATTCCTTGACAGCCCCAGCACCCTCTCCAAGGCGCAGATAGGCTTCGCCCAACAACAGGCGGGCTTCGCCATTTTCTGGTTGCAGCCGCAGAAGATTCTTCAATTGGATGACGGCAGCCCTTGGCTCACCATTGTTGAGATAATCCCGGGCCTCCTGAAAATAATGATCCGGATCGGCGGCAGCCGCAGAGAGCGTCCAACAACAAAAAAGAAATATCCGGACCCCTCTGGCCATCATCGCTTCATTTCCCCTAAACTTTCAGGTCATATTTACTTAACAAGGCATAGATCGTCGGCCGGGTGATGTCCAGGATTTCCGCAGCCTTGGCAATCTTGCCACCGACCTCATTCAAAGCCGCCACCAGAGCTTCCCGCTCGGCCGCTTCGCGAATCTCGCGCAGGGTCTTTAGACGGCGCTCGTTTTCCGGTGCGGCCAAACGCAAATCCTGGGCTCCCACTTTTGGACCTCGTGACAAAGCCACGGCTGTCTTTACCCTTCCTTGAAGCTCACGAACATTGCCGGGCCATTCATAGTTCTCCATGGCTTCCAGCGCACTCTCACTGAAATCCAGTAGATTGCGTTTCATTTCGCGGTTGTAACGGTGCAGGAAAGCCCGCGCTAACACTGGAATGTCTCCCGTGCGCTCCCGCAGGGAAGGGAGTACGATGGTCGATTCATTGATGCGGAAAAAGAGATCCTGGCGAAAACGTCCTTCTGCAATCAGACGATCTATGTCCTGGTGGGTAGCGCAGATCACCCGCACATCCACTGGAATCTCCTTACGTCCCCCGATACGCTCGACCACCCGCTCCTGCAGGAAGCGTAAAATCTTGGGCTGCAGGTTCATGGGCATGTCACCGATTTCATCCAGAAACAAAGTGCCGCCAGAGGCGATCTCAATCTTACCCTTGGTCTGTTTGGCGGCATCGGTAAATGCCCCCTTTTCATAACCAAACAATTCGGCCTCGAGCAGATTCTCCGGGATAGCCGCCGCATTGATGGCCACAAACGGACCCTTTTTCCTGGGGCTGAGGTCGTGGAGCGCCCGGGCAATCACCTCCTTACCCGTTCCGCTTTCCCCCAACAGCAACATGCTGAGGTCCGTCGGAGCCAGCTGCTCGACCAGACGGCAGACCTCATGCATCTGAGGGCTGGAGGCAATCACCCCATCGAGGGGATGGTTGATATGCATCCGCGCCAACTTACGGTTTTCCTCCTCTAGTTCGTACAGTCGGAATGCCCTTTCCACCACGAATGCCAACATGTCTGGATCGACCGGTTTCTGGTAAAAGTCATAGGCTCCCATTCCCACGGCCCGGACGGCATTGTCCAGGCTGTCGTTTCCAGTGATGACGATCACCTTGGCGCCCGGCGCCAGATCAAGAATCTCCTTCAAAGCGGCAAAACCTTCCGAAGCACCACCCGGATCTGGAGGCAAACCGAGATCCAGAGTCACCACCACTGGATTGTTCTTTTTGACCAGGGCAACCGCCTCATCACGGTCACCCGCGGTCAAGACCTTGTATTTCTCGGCAAAACTCCATTTCAGCTGGCTTTGCAAACCAGGATCGTCCTCAATAATAAATAAATTCGCAGCATTCAAACCGATACTCCCGTAGTCGTTTGACAGGTTGCTGTTTCACTCGTTGCCAAGGGGAGGACGAAACGAAAGCAGGTTCCTTGTCCAGGTAGGCTTTGCACCGTCAGATCCCCGCCCAGGGCACGAATATATTCCCGGCTCTCATAGGCCCCGATACCCATTCCGCTCAGCCCTTTGGTGGTCTCGAACGGCTTGAATAGACGTTTTTGGACAAAGTCTTTGTCCATTCCACAGCCGTTGTCTTCCACTTCAACTATAGCCTGGGAATCTGTGCGCGAAAGCGTTACCTTGACCCACCCTTGCTTCCCTGCCGCTTCCTGGGCATTTTGTATGATGTGTTCAAAAGCTGAGGCCAGACGATCTGCCTGCGCCAGAAAGGTGACTTCCTCAGCCACATGACAAACAAATCGGGGTCTGGGGAGTTGGCCGGCACGTACTGAAATCACTTCATGCAACAGCTTCCGCAAAGCGACTTCTTTCCTGTTCTGGCTCCCCCCGATGTTTTTCAACTGCGTCAGCAGACGACTCATTTTGGCCACGGCATGATCAACCGTATTCATCGCATCACGAACGAATTCTGGATTGTTGACATGGCGATCGGCATTCCGAACCACCAGCGACAATTGAGCCACCAGATTCTTCAGGTCATGAACCACAAATGCCGACAAACGATTGAACCCCTCAAACTGGCGGGCTTCGATCAATCGGTTCGCTGTCTCCTCGATCACCAGGAAACTGGCAGCCTGACTACCGGCGGTCTTGAGGACATCGATCACCTCCCAATTAAATTCCAGGTTGGCGCGGGGCCGATTCAGTAACACCATTGCCAACAGGACGTCGCCATGGAACAAGGGTATCAACAACCAGGCATTCCGGTCATCCTTCAGCCATCGAGGCAAGATAAGATCTTCGTATTTCTCCGGCATATTCCTGACTTCCTCCAGATTCATTATCCAACCGGTCTTCTGCAAGAAGACGATCAAGGGATTATCGCCGGTCAGCCAGGGGACCTCGGCATCAGGATCCCCCCATTGGCTTTTCGGAAGGTAACGGCCTGAATCCGTCCTCGACCATAGGAAACCGGAGGGGCTTTCCACCAGATCCGCCAACGCCTTGATGACCCGTTCCGCCAGCGGCATGTCGTCGTCCGGTTGGGAAAGCTCAGTGGTGATACTTAACCATTCCTTGCGATAGTCATAGCGGTAATTGAAGAAATGCTTGTTCAGAAATACCCATAACCAGGCCCGGGCCTGACCTGAAAAGATGATTACAAGCAGGGTAAACGCTCCCCCTGCCAACAAGGTGATCTGAAGCACCTCGCCCCACTGTCCACCATACACCTTGACGTAGTAGCCGGCGGTAGCCATGAGTAAAAGATACAGCCCAGCCCCCAACACTACGGTCGTATGAAAAACGAAGTCGCGCGATACGAACGCATCCAGAGACCAATCCGGATTGCGGGCCACCGTCACCGCCAGTAAGGGCACTAACATGGCACTGATCAACCCCCGCGAAGCCCAGAGAATGATATCCAGGTGCTTGAACAACAGAGCATCGGCATACAGATAGAATTCATAAACAAACAATCCCCCAAGGCCCAAACAAAGAAATTTGATATACCAGCGCCTGTCGGGTCGGGTGTTGCGATACAGTTGCTCCAAGCTCACCAGCCCCCCCAGCGCCAGAACCAAATGCCCAGTCAAGGGCAATTCAGGCACCAATAATTCCGGCCAACGAGATTGGAGTAAAGGGCTTGTCCAGACATAGAGCAATACGACTGCGGCCACAGAATAGCTACCATAGTGACTCAGACGCCACACTATTCGTTTGCGGATCTCATGCGGAAACAATTGCAACAGAAAAACCAGCCACAGCAAAAGATGCATGACCTCCAGCGACCAGATCAAAGACATCGGTATGGATCGATAGACTACCTGACAGGCGTTGGCTCCGGCCCATACCACCATGCCCCCGACGGCCAGCAGCAGCAACCCCCCTTGTATCCTCCCTCGCCAAGAGACGAGCAACATGACACACAAGAGCAGATAGGCCAACGCCCCGATGCTATAGCTGGTCGCGACAATGATGGCACTCATGTCAAAGGGCTCCCTTACCCCACAACACCACTTCGACGGTGCGAAGCATGATCAGGAAATCCAAAAATAAACTGTAGTTTTTCACATAATAAAGATCGTACTGAAGCTTTTCTACGGTATCTTCCTTATTTTCCGCATAGGGATAACACACTTGGGCCCATCCTGTGATCCCCGGCTTGACCCGATGCCTTTCCGTATAATAGGGGATCGTTTCAGCAAATTTCTCGACAAATTCGGGCCGCTCAGGTCTTGGCCCTACAAAACTCATATCACCCCTGAGTACGTTCCACAACTGGGGTAATTCATCGATGCGGGTTTTGCGGATGATTTTGCCGACTCTGGTGATTCTGGCATCGTTGGCGGTGGCCATCCTGGCGCCCTCCTTTTCGGCATCAGGACGCATACTGCGGAATTTGAGGACTTCGAACAACCGCCAATCCACTCCCACCCGGGTTTGATGATAAAAAATGGGATGCCTGCCGCGACATTCCGCCAGGATCGCCAAGGCGGTCACCAGCATGACCGGCCAGGTCACCATCAGCAGCAATGAACTTGCCATGACGTCGAACAAACGCTTGAGCAACATCCCGCTCTTCATGCGAAAACCGTCGGAAAAGACCAACCAACTGGGATGCAGGCAGTCGATCTTGATGATTCCCGCTTCCCTTTCGAAGAAAGTCAGCAGATCAATGACATCGAAACCACTCATCTTACAGTCCAGGATCTCTTCGAGCGGGAAACACTGACGACGGTCATCGGGAGCCACCACGATCTCGTCGATATCTTCCTGCTCGGAAAACTGATTGATGGGCTTATTCAGCACCAGGAGGCGTTCAGCAGGCACCATGCATGATTCGTTTCCCATCCGCACGAAGCCGACGAAAGCCAAGTTTCCGTAAGGGAATCGGTGCTCAAAATCCATGATCCGGCGCGCATTGTTGCCAGCCCCCAGCACCAGCACCCGTCGATTCAGCGACTGATCGTCAACCAAACGAAAGAACAGCACCCGGACGATCAGGCTCATTATCAGGGAGAACAGCAAAGCGAAACCGAACACACCCCGTCCAACAAACAACTCAGGCAAGGCATAAAACACCAGACTCATAACCACCGTGGTCATCAGGAAACTGGCCACTAATCTCAGCAGCAGGCTGGAAAGGTTTTCCTGGGATGAACGCTGATAGAGTCCAACACTGATGCTGCAAACGGACGCGGTCAGAGCAAAAAGCAAGGCCGTCAACCACCACTCGGGCTCTGCACTCCAGCCTTTTTCCTGCAGGAACCGGAGACGACCGCCGATGAAAATAGCCGAGACATAGAGCACGAACTCGAGCGACAGCAGGCCAAGATAAGCACTGGACACGTAATGGCGAAAAATTCGAATGGTGGGCATAGGCTAAATCTATCTCGTCATTGAATGCTGGGACGGCAGGATTCGGATTCGTTGATCATGCTAACAAAAAAATCTTCCCCCTCCAGGCAAATTCGCCTGTGTACTGTTGGACAAGTGTTCTGTAAATGCTAGCATTGCGACAATACATTATCATTCCGTCGACGTAGCGCAACATTGCCAGAAGGACATTTTTTCAAGGTCCCCACTAAACATAGCGGGAAAATGACTAAGCTTTCTGTTGGAATCAATTTATTACCCATTCTCCCTTTAAAAGAGGAGGCTCCATGTTTGCATTGGAAAACACCAGAATCGCTGTCGTCGGACTGGGTTATGTAGGTTTGCCTCTGGCGGTTGAGTTCGGCCGCCGCTATCCGACCACAGGTTACGACATCAACACTCACAGGATAGCCGAACTCAAACGGGGAATAGACCGTTCGCTGGAAGTGGAAGCGGAAGAGCTTGCCCGTGCGGAACGATTGAGTTACACCTCCGAGACGTCTGATCTGGCCCAATGTAACGTTTACGTAGTCACCGTCCCTACGCCCATCGACAAAAACAAGCGGCCGGAACTGAGCCCCTTGATCTCCGCCAGCCGGAGCGTAGGCAAGGTGCTAAAGCAGGGTGACGTGGTCATCTATGAGTCCACCGTCTATCCCGGCGCCACCGAAGAGGTCTGTGTACCCGTATTGGAACAGGAGTCTGGTCTGACCTACAATCAGGACTTCTTTGCCGGCTACAGTCCTGAAAGAATCAATCCCGGCGACAAGTCGCACCGGGTCACCAACATCGTCAAAGTCACCTCCGGCTCCACCCCGGAGGTGGCCGACTTCATCGATCGCCTCTATCTTAGCGTGATCGAAGCAGGTACTCACAAAGCCAGTAGTATCAAGGTGGCTGAAGCGGCCAAGGTGATCGAGAACACTCAACGCGATGTCAATATTGCCCTGATCAATGAGCTGGCCGTACTGTTTCACAGACTGGGGCTGGATACCCTGGAAGTCCTCGAAGCTGCGGGAAGCAAGTGGAACTTCCTGCCGTTCCGGCCCGGTCTGGTAGGTGGACATTGTATCGGCGTCGACCCTTATTATCTGACCCATAAAGCCCAGGAGGCTGGACATCACCCCGAGATCATTCTGGCGGGGCGCAGAATCAATGATTTCATGGGCGAATATGTGGTGGCACGGGTGGTGAAATTGATGAATCAACGCCGCCTCCACGTCTGCCAGTCCAATATTCTGATTCTGGGAGTCACCTTCAAGGAGAATTGCCCGGATATCCGCAACACCCGGGTCATTGATATGATCCGCGAACTGGAGACCTATCATGCCAATGTCGAGGTCTACGATCCCTGGGCTCACAACGATGAAGCCAAAGAGGAGCTGGGACTGGAATTAATAGGGGAACTCCAAAAGGGCCGTTATGACGCCATCGTCGTCGCCAGCGGTCACGACCAGTTCAAGGAAATGGGAGTCGACGGTATCCGCGCCCTGGGCACCCCCGACGCAGTCCTGTTCGACGTCAAAGGGGTACTACCCAAAGACAAGGTGGATGGGAGACTATGAGAATCCTGATCACCGGAACCGCGGGTTTCATTGGGGCGGCTCTGGCGCACAAGTTGCTTGATCGCGGTGACGAGGTCATTGGTATCGACAACGTCAACGACTATTACGATGTCAACCTCAAGGAGGCCAGGCTGGCCCGTCTCACGTCACGACCCGGTTTCACCGAGATCCGCGCCAGCCTGGAAGATCGTGATACTATCGCAGGGGCATTTTCCAGATACCGCCCCCAACGGGTAGTCAATTTGGCGGCTCAGGCCGGGGTTCGGTATTCGCTCGAAAATCCTCACGCATACATCGACGCCAACCTGGTGGGTTTTTGTAACATTCTTGAGGCCTGTCGCCATCACGAGGTGGAACACCTGGTCTATGCTTCCTCCAGCTCGGTCTACGGCGCCAATACCCAAATGCCCTTCTCGGTCCACCACAATGTGGATCATCCGGTCAGTCTCTATGCCGCCACCAAGAAAGCCAATGAATTGATGGCCCATACTTACAGCCATCTGTATGGGCTTCCCACTACCGGGCTGAGATTCTTTACCGTCTATGGCCCCTGGGGACGGCCGGACATGGCCCTGTTCATATTTACCCGCAATATCCTCGAAGGCAAACCGATCGACGTCTTCAACCATGGCAGACACAGGCGCGACTTTACCTACATCGACGATATCGTGGAAGGTGTGGTCAGATGTATCGACCGGATCGCCTCCCCCAACCCTGACTGGAGCAGTGTCCAACCGGATCCGGGAACCAGTATCGCACCTTACCGTCTTTACAATATTGGCTGTCACAATCCAGTCCAATTGATGGAATTCATCGAGGTACTTGAAAACACGCTGGGAATGAAGGCTGAAAAGAACTTCTTGCCGATGCAGCAAGGCGATGTCCCTGCTACCCATGCCGATGTGGAAGACCTGATGCGGGATACCGGCTATGCCCCAACCACCGCCATCGATGAAGGAATCGCCTGCTTCGTAAGTTGGTACAAAGACTACTACGGCTACCGATGACCGCCCCCCCCGTACTGGGCTTCGCCGCTTTCAGCGGGACCGGTAAGACCACTCTGCTGCTCCGGCTGATCCCTTCGCTCAAAAACCACGGGCTGAAAGTAGCCCTGATCAAGCACGCCCATCACAGTTTCGACATCGATCAGCCAGGCAAAGACAGTTACCAGCTGCGCAAGGCGGGTGCCAGCCCCGTGATGGTGGTCTCACGCAAACGCCGGGCGATCGTGTATGAAATCCAGGAACAAGGTGAAGTCCACCTTGAAGATCAAATGAAGTTCCTGGATACAACAGATCTGGATCTTGTCCTGGTCGAGGGTTTCAAGCACGACCCTTTTCCCAAGATCGAGCTGCATCGCCCCCAACTGGAAAAACCACTGCTGTTTCCCGAAGATCCCCGGATTATCGCAGTCGCCAGTGACGCCCCTTTGCCCTGCCCCTGCCCCTTACCCTTGTTAGACCTCAATCGTCCGCAACAGATAGCCGATTTCGTCACTTATGAATTCCTCCGCCGCTGATCCCTGCCAGGGTGGCCTGATCACTCTGGACATCGCCCTTGGGCAGATTTTAACCGCCATCGCACCCCTTGAAGCCACCGAGCAAGTCACACTCCAGAGGGCACTGGGGCGTGTTCTTGGCAAAGATATTTCAGCACCATTTGACCTGCCTCCTTTCACCAATTCCGCCATGGACGGTTATGCCCTGTCGCTCAACGGACTGAAACCCAATATGGCCCTGACGGTCGTCGGCAAGGCCATGGCTGGACAACCTTTTCCCGGAAACATCCGACTTGGCCAATGCGTCCGAATCTTTACCGGCGCCCCCTTACCCCCAGGCGCAGATGCCGTCGTTATGCAAGAGGAGACCATGGGCGAGGGTGATCGAATCCTTCTCAAACGGCTGCCAGTCCCAGGGGAAAATGTCCGTCCGGCCGGTGGAGATGTGCGGCGGGGGGAAAATGTACTGGCCACGGGTCAGCGACTGGGAGCTGCCGATCTGGGCCTGCTGGCTTCTCTCGGGATCGCCATGGTAAACGTGATCCAGTTGCCCAGGCTTGGTTTCTTTTCCAGTGGCGATGAACTACGCCCCTTGGGAGTCCCTCTGACTCCGGGGGCGATCTATGAAAGCAACCGCTACAGCCTTCATGGACTTCTGGATCCGCTCCCAGTCACAGCGACCGATCTGGGGCGTGTCCCTGACCAACTGGAGCCGATCCTCCAATGCCTGGAGCCGGCAGGTCAGGAATATGATGTGATTCTGAGCAGCGGGGGTGCCTCGGTAGGAGAAGCAGACCTGCTCGGCGAGGCTCTGAGGCGGGTAGGGAAAATGCACCTGTGGAAAGTGGCGATCAAACCCGGTAAGCCACTCCTCTTCGGTCAGATCGGTAAGGCCTGGTTCTTTGGCCTGCCCGGCAATCCCGTTTCCGTCCATGTCACCTTCAGTCAAATCGTCCGGCCGGCATTGTGGAGACTGGCCGGCATACCTGCTTTCAAGCCCTTGAGGATACAGGCGCGTTGCGGCCAGGCGCTCCACAAGACGCCAGGCAGATTGGAATTCCAACGTGGCCGTCTGTCTCAGAATGAAACCGGCAGGCTTACCGTCGTCGGCCTCGAGGGACAAGGCTCCCATCAGCTCAAAACCTTGAGCCGGGCGAACTGCTACATTATTCTTCCAGCCGAGAGTTCCGGGGTAAAGGCCGGAGACCCGGTGCTGGTCGAACCCTTCGATTGCCATTTCCATGATGCCCGGGAAAGTTAAAGGCTGTTTCGTCACCGGCACCAATACCGGCGTCGGCAAGACCCATGTGGCGACGCTGTTGATCCTTGGCCTACGCCAGAGAGGGTTAAGTGTCAGAGTACGCAAGCCGGTGGAAAGTGGCTGCCTGGAGGAAAACGGTCGATGGATCCCTCTCGATGCCCGTCTTCTCAACGATGCCGCAGGTCATCCCGACCCCTTGGAACAGGTGTGTCCTTACCGCTTTGCGGACGCCATTTCCCCCGAAAGGGCCTGCCGTCTTGAAAATCGTCAGCTGTCCCTGGAAGATCTGGTGGCTGCCTGTCACATTGAGGATGGGGCTTTTCTCGTGGTGGAAGGCGCTGGCGGTTTTTATTCCCCTATCGCAACAGGTTGTCTCAACGCGGATCTGGCCAAGGCACTGGGGCTGCCGGTCGTGATTGTTGCAGACGACCGGCTGGGCATACTCAATCATGTCCTGTTGACAGTGGAGACGGTACGGAACAGAGGGCTCAACCCATTCGCAGTCATCATCAATCAAACCGATTCCCAGGTCACTTCAGCCACTATGGACAATGCCGGGGAGCTGCGCCGCTGGCTCCAGATACCGGTGATCCAGACACTCTATTCCAACGATTTCGAGGATCTCAGCCATATAGCCCCGCTCAAGCCGTTATTGGAACGCTTGAGTTTGAATCAAGAGCAGTGAGATTTCCCTGCCTTGCGAAACCATGGGATGAGTAGAGATGGAAGCCGTGACCCATCGAAAGCTGTCATGACAAAAATGGGTAGCCAGGCCACGCTCCCTGTTTGAGCCACATTCAATGAGATTCTAGAATTCTTCCGGCTTACGGTCGCGTAACATGAGACTGCGCACCGCAACAGAAGCAGACATCCCCTCATACAACAGCGCGTGCACTTGCTCTATGATAGGCATCTCCACCTTCAATTTCAGGGATAGCTGGCGCACCAGACGGGCGGTCAGGATACCCTCGATCTCCTGGCCGATTTCAGCCTTGACGGCTTCGATCGGTTTGCCTTGTCCCAACCCAAGACCCAGACGCCGGTTACGGGATTGATCATCGGTACAGGTCAGAATCAGATCACCGACCCCTGCCAGTCCCATCAGGGTGCGTGGCTTGGCGCCCATCGCCTCTCCAAGCCGCAACAACTCTGCCAGTCCCCGGGTGATCAGCGCCGCTCTGGCATTGGCACCAAATCCAATACCATCAGAGACTCCCGCAGCGATTGCGAGGACATTCTTGACCGAGCCTCCCAGCTGGACTCCGATCAGATCATCGCTGGTATAGACCCGAAAAAATTCGTTGTGGAGCAGTTCGGCCACAGCCACTGCAAAATCCATCTGAGGGGAAGCCACGGTGATCGCGGTCGGCAAGCCTCGCATGACTTCACGGGCGAAGGTGGGACCGGATAGCGCCGCCAGCGAACAGTCGTCTTCGAGTACCTCATGCGCCACCCGATGCAGAAGGTTTCCACTTTCAGGATCGAGTCCTTTGGTTCCCCAGGCGAGCTTGATTTCACTGGGCAACACAGGTTTGAGGGACTGCAGACAGGTCCTGAAACCATGACTCGGAACAGCCAGCAGAATCAGATCCTTGCCAGCCACCGCCTGTTCGAGACCACTTTCACAAATGATGTGTTCCGACAGCGCCAGACCGGGCAGATAGCGCTCATTGCGACCGGTCTTCGCCAATGCTTCGATACGTAAAGGATCCTTGTCCCACAGGCTCACCACGAAACCATTGCCTGCGATCACATGTGCCAGAGCGGTGCCCCAGGACCCGGCCCCTAGGACACAAACGGAAGAAAGCCGCATCACCTGAACAGGATCAGTTGGGTTTGGATGCCGTCCCTGGTTGCTGGGACTGCTGCATCTTTTGCGCGTAGATGGCCTCGAAATTGACCGGTGGCAGGATCATGGGTATAAATCCTCCCTTGCCAGAGAGATCCGACACCACTTCACGGGCGTAGGGAAACAGAACGTTGGGACAATAGATCCCCAACAAGGGATCCATCTCCTCTTTATCAAAGCCCTGGGCAGCAAAGATACCGGCTTGAGCCACTTCGACCAGATAGGCCGTCTTGTCCCCCAGTTTGACCGTGACAGTCACCGTCAGCACCACCTCGTGCAGGTTCTCCTGAAGTTCACGGGCATTGGTAGACAAGTTGAATTCCACCTGCGGTTCCCAGGTCTGGGTGAAAATGTCAGGTGAATTGGGAGTCTCGAAAGACACATCCTTGACATAAAGTTTCTGAATGGCGAATTGCTTTTCCTCTTGCTCGGCCATGGATACCCCTTAGCTTTTCTTCGTTTTGGTCACTGGCAGGCCGGCATCTGTCCATGCCGTCGTGCCCCCTTTTAGCATATACACTTTTTCGAAACCTGCCTGGATCAGTTTGTTACAGGCGGCTGGCGATCGGGTTCCAGACTGGCAAGCGACGATCACAGGCTTGTGTTTGAGATCGCTGAGTTCATCCAGGCGCTTTTCGAGTTCCCCCAATGAGATCAGCCTTGCATTGATGATGTGCCCTTTGGCCCATTCCTGTGGCTCGCGCACGTCCAGGACCACCGCTTCTTCCTGATTGACCAACATCACCGCCTGTAAAGGGGTGACAAGCGCGTATTTACGCAACAGACTTTCGAACAGGTCCTTGATCAACAGGACTGTGACGACAGCAAAGCCAATCACCAGATATAGATGGTTTCCTACGAATTCAAACAAACGCTCCATATGGCCTTCCTTAGGTTCAAAATGATGAAGATCTGAGAACTTCTATTCTTCCCGTTTTTTTCTTAAGGCACCTTGAAGTATCAAGGTGCCCAGGTGATACTGGGCCATGCCACCAAAATCAATCGTCAGCACAACAATTGTTTGTAAGGATGCGGAAAGCCTCCAATTCTGCTTCCGGATCGAATAAGTGCAAGGAAGAAACTCAAAGATTCCTGTGGCTATCCAGAAGATTCGGTATGTCGGCAAAAGACTTCACGTATTTTCTCGATGAGCTGAAGGGTACTGGGATCATCGATGCGATAAAAAACGCGATTGGCATCCTTGTCGAAGACCAACAGTCCCTTTTCCCTCAAAATCGCCAAATGCTGAGAAACATTGCTTTGTGTCGTGCCCACCTGGGCAACTATGTCTTGTACACTCGCTGCTCCTGCGCCCAGGATACATAGAATCTTTAGACGCAGTGGGTGAGACATCGCCTTCAGACAACGAGCGGCATGCTGGATGTCAGCCTCGTCGGCAATCAGTTGCTTGGTCATATTCCCGCCACATATATTCAATTAAACTGGAGGTAGGAGACATTTCACAAGCCCCTCCATCCACCTCTGGGATCGGCTATTATAACTATTTTGCCATGCTTTGCCTTGACTAACGTACATCCTTCACACAGATCACTCAGGGAGGTTCAGCTTAATTTCTTTTCACCTCCAAGCCTCAGGTTCAGATGATCCATTTGTGAATGATCATGAAACGATGACCAGAATCAATCCCCTCTTCTCAATCACAGGCCGGTGGATGGCTGGCCTGCTGATTTCGATCCTGTGGTTTTCCGCCGCTGCCGACACCCTCACCCGGTTGAAAACCCTGGAAAGCAGGATCAGCCGGATCGGTAAGGAGCTGAACCAGCTTCATGCGAATCAAACGTCCACTGAGAAGTCTCTGGCACAGTTGGAAAGACGTATAGGTGAAACAGCCAGGGATTCACAAACGCTCGAGGGTCAAATCCAAGAATTGAAACGTCATCGTCAGAAGCTGAAAAACGCATTGGCCAGACACCGCAGGCAACTGGATCTGGAAAAAAGGCATTTGGCCTCACAGCTACGGATCGCCTATGCCCTGGGAAAAAAGGCACCGCTGCAATTGATCATGAATCTCGATGATCCGACTGTGTTCAGCCGTATATTGGCGTATCATCGCTATCTGAACCAGGCTCGCCTGGCACAGATCACTGAGACGCAGCAGCAACTGGACAGGATTCGCTCTCTCACTCTTGAACTCGGGCAAAATGAACAGCAACTGGCAGGCTTGCTTGAACAACGGCGCAACGAACTCCAGCAGCTGGAGACCCTGCGTATGGAGCGCAAAAAAGTGCTGGCGGGTATCAAGAGGAAATTGGCCAATAAACGCTTTCGTCTTGCCAGACTGGAAAAGGACAAGCGCCGCTTGAGCAAATTGCTCGAATCCGTCTCCCAGGCAAGCGACGACCTGTCTTTCTCCGACCCGGAAAATCATCGCTCATTCAGCAAACTGCGTGGCCGTTTTCGCTGGCCCGTCAACGGCGTAGTCGAGATCCGTTTTGGCGCGCCCAGAGGTGCAGGACGTTGGGAAGGAGTCGTCATCCGCGCCCCTGAAGGCAGCTCAGTTCGAGCCATCCACCCCGGAAGGGTTATCTTTTCCGACTGGTTGCGTGGTTATGGACAGCTGATCATCATCCGTCACGACCACGATTTCATGACGTTGTATGCCTTCAACCAGACTTTGGCAAAACGGGTGGGAGACTTGGTGAAAGCGGGCGAAATCATCGCAACAGTGGGAAACAGTGGAGGTCGCGATCGGCCAGGGTTGTATTTCGCGATCCGTCATCGCGGTGAACCCATCAACCCTTTTCGCTGGTGCCGTCACCCACGTAAAAACAGGGTCAGCGGATAGGAAAGGTTTCAAGCCAGGAAAATAATGTCATACTTAATAGCGCATTTGAGTGGTCGCTCAGCCAGTCGAAGCTCAAAATCACTTTGTCACTTGACTGCTGATTCAGAGGGGATGGGGTACGGACATTCGTGCCGGGAAACCAGATTTCTATGATCACCGGAGCAAAAATCCGGCTCCTCCCAGAGACAGACCGGCAGAATCCCATTGGCCGACAACCTTGCGCGAACACTCAAACCCGGCTTTGGTAAAATTTGACCTTGAAACACTTACCAGATCATTTATTTAAGGTATAAGGAAAATCGATGCGCAAAACCACAAACCTTTTTCTTCTTGTCGTCGGCATCCTCGTCGGCATCACGCTAGGCACCTGTGGCAGCGTCCTGGCCGAACGGAACGCCAAACAGACGGAAACCATCCCATTCACCGAGCTACATACCTTCACTGAAGTATTCAGTCGGATTCAAGGAGACTATGTCGAACCGGTCACCGATGAAACTTTGCTCGAGAACGCCATTCGCGGAATGTTGTCCGGACTCGATCCCCATTCCGCCTATCTCAACCCGGATGAATACAAGGAGCTGCGCATCGGGACTACTGGCCAATTCGGTGGTCTGGGAATCGAGGTAGGAATGGAAAATGGCTTCGTCAAGGTCATCTCCCCCATTGACGACACGCCGGCCCAACAGGCAGGCGTCAAGGCGGGAGACCTGATCATTCGTCTCGACGATAAACCCGTCAAGGGGATGACCCTGCAGGAAGCGGTCAAGATCATGCGAGGCAAACCAGGCACCCAGATCACTCTGACGATCGTACGTGAGGGTGAAGACAAACCCCTAAAGATCACCATTACCCGCGCCATCATCAAAATCAAGAGCGTGAAACACCGCATCCTGGAGCCGGGCTACGGGTATCTTCGTATCACCAGCTTCCAGTCCCGTACCGGCGAGCAAATGCGAAAGGCGATTGCAGACATCAAAAAGGAAGGTGAACTCAAGGGCCTGATCCTGGATCTGCGCAACAATCCAGGGGGCGTACTGAACGCTGCGGTCTCCGTCAGTGACGCGTTTCTGGACAACGGTTTGATTGTGTACACCGATGGCCGGATCGAAGAGTCTAAGATGAGGTTCGAAGCCACTCCCGGCGACCTCCTTGCCGGGGTTCCCATGGTGGTCTTGATCAATTCAGGATCGGCCTCGGCATCGGAGATCGTTTCCGGTGCCCTGCAGGATCATAAACGGGCCATCCTCATGGGGCAAAAGTCCTTCGGCAAGGGTTCCGTCCAGACCATTCTGCCCCTCAGCAATGGTGGTGCCATCAAACTGACCACCGCGCGCTATTACACACCTTCCGGGCGTTCAATCCAGGCCGAGGGGATCGTTCCCGATATCGTTCTTGGTATCGTACGCCTGGAAACTGTCGCCGAAGCCGAGGAATTCCAGCCATTGACGGAAGCCAGCTTGTCTCGCCATCTGGAAAATGGCAAGAAAGTGAAGACCGAAAAACCTGAAAAAGGCAAGGAGGGAGAGAAAGAAAAAGGCCGCAAGGAAAGTAAGACATTGCTGAAGGATTATTATCTGCATGAAGCCCTGAACGTACTCAAAGGCATCAACATCCTCCGGCATTGAAACTCAATTGCTGAAACCACAAAGGGGCCTGTCGGCCCCTTTGTTTTGATCGGGAAATCTGAGTGCCCGGAGACTGCGGTCCAGGTTATGCTGACTGGCGTTGCTGGATCAGACCCGGCCCATCGGCAGCCGGCTGATATCTCACTGAAAAAGTCTCGAATGCCTGCAAGACCTCATTCAGAGATTCCGGCCCGGAGTATTCGAATGCGTTCACACCCACCCGTTCAAGATAGTGGACCTGATCGTAGAGGAAATCTCCTCGCACACGTATCTCCCCCTGGAAACCGTACCTTCCTCTGAGCAATCTGGCCACGGAGAAGGCGCGGCCGTCGGTGAATTTGGGTATTTCCAGCACCACCAACTGGATCTTTTCCAGATCCTCCGCGATACTGATCAATTCTTCCAATGTCTCGCAGTTCAGACGCACCCCGATCTCACCATCGCGGATCAACAGACTCTCGCGTTCCACCATCCAGCGGTTGAATGGCACCGACACCTTTCCATCTGCGGGCAATGCCTCATCACAAAGATGCAACCAGGCATCCTCGATGATCTTCCTATCCTTAATGATTCGCATAGACACGCTCCTTGAAGGGATTCACACCGATCCGGCGCACGGTCGCCAGGAAAGGCTCATCCTCCAGCCTTTGTTCTACATAGGTTTCAATGATGGCCTCAACGGTGTCTGCCACTTTGTCCTTGGCCACTGCAGGCCCCAGACGATCTCCCAGTGCCGCATCGTCGGCCGAAGACCCTCCCAGGGTCAGTTGATACCATTCATCTCCTTTCTTATCCACCCCGAGAATGCCAATATGGCCCACGCTATGGTGGCCACATCCATTCATGCACCCGGACAGATTCACCCGGATGTCACCCAGATCGTACAGATAGTCGAGATTCTCGAAGCGGGAATAGATATCGTGTGCCACGGAGATGGAACTGGCATTGGCCAAGGCGCAATAATCCAGCCCTGGGCAGCAGATCATATCAGTCAATTTACCGACATTGGCCGTGGCCAGGTTAAGCTCGCATAGGGACTTCCACAACGCGTGGAGATCGGTCTGACGCACATCGGCAAACACCAGATTCTGGGTATGGGTGGTTCTGACGACTCCAAAGCTGTGTTTATCGGCCAGATCCGCCACCGCCTCCAGTTGCTCTGAAGTCATATCTCCTGGCGCCACGCCCGCCGGCTTCAGGGACAGAAACACCACCCGGTAGCCATCAACCTTATGATCGAGGGTGTTGTACATATACCAGGCATTGAACAATTTATCCTCCCGCCGCATGGTGGACCAATCTTCGGCCGCAGCACCCGGATCGTAACCGGGTTTGATGAAACGGGCCTGATACCAACGCACGGTTGCTTCGTCCAAGGGCAAAGAGTCACGGATCTTCTGCCATTCCGACTCCACCGCCTCACGAAAGGGACCCACACCCATTTCCTTGACCAGTATCTTGATCCGGGCCTTGAACTTGTTGTCGCGCCGTCCCTTCAAATTATATACCCTGAGAATCGCTTCCAGATAAGACAGCAGCTGTGGTTTCGGCAGGAAGGGGCGGATCACCTGACCGATGATCGGGGTACGTCCCAGCCCCCCCCCGACGATGACTTCAAAACCCACCTCACCAGAATCGTTCATCACCAGTCTCAATCCGATGTCGTGTACCCTGACTGCAGCACGGTCGGTGGGAGCACCGGTGACGGCGATCTTGAATTTGCGCGGCAGGAAGGCGAATTCCGGATGCAGGGTCGACCATTGACGAATGATCTCACAATAGGGTCGGGGATCTTCGATCTCATCGTGGCAAACGCCAGCCAGGGGATCGGAGGTGGTATTGCGGATACAGTTGCCGCTGGTCTGGATGGCATGCATTTGCACGCTGGCCAGATCCTCAAGGATCGCCGGGGTGTCCCCCACTTTGGGCCAATTGAGCTGGATATTCTGGCGGGTGGTGAAGTGGACGTATCCCTTGTCGTAGGTGCGGGCGATATGGGCGATTTTGCGCAATTGCCTGGACGCCAGATGACCATAGGGGACCGCGATTCGTAACATGGGCGCATGGCGCTGGATATACAGGCCGTTCTGCAACCGCAAAGGAAGGAACTGCTCGTCGGTCAACTTGCCTTCGAAATAGCGGCGGGTCTGTTCCCGGTATTGCGCCGCGCGCTCGTCCACCACTGCCTGATCTTGCTCGTCGTAACTGTACATAGTGCCCTCAAAACCAAAAATCCCTACTTAGGCGGTCAATTATCACCGTTATCCTTATGAAAAAAAACACTAAAAACGGGATATGAGTAAAACTTTGTGAAATATCTGTCGGTAAATACTTCCGCCATGACACCAATTTTGCCTATCATATGAGGCTGTTTGCCTACCATGTACAAAACCAGGAATTCAAAGGGGGTTATCTTGTTCAGGTTCATACTTGCTTTATTCACACTGCTGGCCCTGCCAGGCATTGCCGCTGCCTCCCAGTGGGAGTCGCTGGATATGGTGACCACGGAACGTGGCATCTACTGCGTACTCCTCTTCGTCATCGCCTATATCCTGGTGATGGCAGAAGAATTCATCGAACTGAAGAAATCCAAGCCGGTCATTATTGCCGCCATCATCATCTGGGCGGAAGTGGCCTACATGGCCAGCACCCAGAGCATGGAGAAAGTCGAGGAACTGGATGGCGCCATCATCCACCATCTCGCCGAGTACGCGGAACTGATGCTGTTCCTGCTGGTGGCTATGACCTATGTGAATGCGATGGCTGACCGGAACGTGTTCGAACGCCTGCGTACCTGGCTGCTGAGCCGAAAATTCGGTTATCGCAAGCTGTTCTGGATCACCGGGATCATCACTTTCTTTCTCTCAGCAGTGGCTGACAACCTCACTTCCGCTCTGCTGATCGGAGCCGTGGTGCTGGCGGTGGGCAAGGACAACCCCAAATTCATCGCGCTGGGCCTCATCAACCTGGTGGTGGCCGCCAATGCCGGCGGGGCCTTCAGCCCCTTCGGTGACATCACCACCCTGATGGTGTGGCAGGCGGAAAAGGCCACCTTCTTCCAGTTCTTCAATCTGTTTGTGCCTTCTGCGGTCAATTATCTGATCCCGGCAGTCGCCATGCATTTCGCCATTCCGGACGAACATCCTCACCAACCCGAAGGTCACCTGGTCCCACTCAAAACCGGTGCGTTGACGGTCTGCGGTCTGTTCGCGCTGACCATCACCCTGGCCGTCAGTTTCAAGCAATTACTGCACCTGCCCCCCTTCATGGGTATGATGCTGGGTTGGGGGATCCTGGCCATCTTTGGTTTCTGGATCAAATTCCAGGAACACGAACTGCCCCATGAAAAGCGTTTCGACATCTTCAACATGGTGCGGGATGCAGAATGGGATACTCTGTTGTTCTTCTTCGGGGTGATCTTTGCCGTGGCCGGTCTGGACCACATCGGTTATCTGGATGTGACCGCCGAGTGGATGTATGGCTCATTGGGCGATACCGGAGCCAACATTCTGGTGGGTTTCCTGTCCGCTATCGTCGACAATATTCCGGTGATGTTTGCGGTCCTGACCATGGACCCGGACATGGATCTGTATCAGTGGCTGCTGGTGACCTTGACTGCGGGCGTCGGTGGGTCGATGCTATCCATTGGTTCGGCCGCCGGTGTCGCACTGATGGGGATCTCCAAAGGCAAATACACCTTCTTCTCACACATTCGTTGGACCCCCGCCATCATGGCAGGCTACTTTGCCAGTATCATCGTGCACTACTGGCTCAATGCGTCTTGATTGAAAACTGCAAACCCCATCATTCCCGCCCGAACCCGGGCGGGGATTTCTCAAAGGGGGTGGAATTCCAGTCCCTTGGGTTGTCTTGCGGTCAGCCGAACTGAGAGTTCGTTTTTGCTTCTATTACGATCACCACTGACAATTGGCGAAAAGTCTTACCCTGCCAGGTCACCTTGAATCATTCAAGAAGCTCTTCGGGACCCAGCCAGCGCCGGAAACGCAGCAGAATGGCCAGTCCCGGTAATGCGCTCAGGGCACAGAAGACAAAAAATCCTACCCATCCCAACCATTCGGCCAGAAATCCTGTCGGTGATGCCACGATCACCCGGGGAATCCCCATCAGGCTGGAAAGCAGAGCGAACTGGGTAGCGGTAAAGCGCTTGTCGGTCTGGCTCGCCATGAAGGCCACGAAGGCCGCCGTCCCCATCCCTGCCGACAGGTTCTCGAAAGTGATGACCCCGGTCAGACCCAACAAGCTCGGCCCCAGATACGCCAGCAGGGCGAAGCCTGCAGTGGATACCGCCTGAAACAAGCCGAACAGCCATAGGGCGGCGTAGATTCCCAAGCGCAGGATCATAATGCCACCCAGCAACCCACCACTGATCGTTGCCCAGAATCCGAACAACTTGACCACCGCACCGATCTCGGTCTTGCTGAAACCCAGATCCAGATAGAAAGGCATGGTCATATTGCTTGCCATGGTGTCACCCACTTTGTAGAGCAGGATGAACAACAGGACCCATATTGCATCGGGACGGCGAAAAAACTCAAGAAATGGTTGGATCACAGCCTCTGCCAATGTTGCAGGGGGGGGTACGGCCTCCGGTTCCCTGGCCCATAAAGTCACGATCCCTCCCGTGGCCATGAGGAGCCCGCACAACCAATAGACCTTCTGAAACCCCAGGAAATCCGCCAGAATCAAGCCACCGCCAGAGGTCAACAACATCCCCAGTCGATAACCGTTCACATACAAGGACGCTCCCAACCCCTGCTCCACATCTCTGAGCGACTCACGTCGGTAAGCGTCAATGATGATGTCCTGACTGGCTGAAACAAAGGTGACCAGCAGCGCAAAAGCCGCCATCCACAGCGGCTCCGCCCCTGGATCCACCCATCCAAGTGCTGCGATCGAGGCTGCCAAAACCAATTGCACCAACAGCAACCAGCCGCGACGTCTTCCCATCCAGGGTAGCGCATAGCGGTCGAACAACGGTGCCCAGATAAACTTACCTGTATAAGGCAACCCCACCAAGGCAAACAAACCGATGGTTGCCAAATCCACACCATCCTCGCGCATCCAGGCCTGCAGCAACGAGCCGGTCAAAAGCAGCGGCAGTCCACTGTAGAACCCCATGAAGAAGGCCACGGCCATACGGCGGCTGAAGACTCCCTTGACGCCGCCGGCTTCAGACTGGATAGTCATAATCGATGATCAGTGGCGCGTGGTCGGAAAAGCGCTGTTTCTTGTAGATCTCCACCCGCAGGATTCGATCCTTCAGGGAAGGCGAAACGATTTGATAATCGATCCGCCAACCCACATTCTTCTCCCACGCCCGTCCCCGATTGGACCACCAGGTATATTGTTCGGGTTCCTGATTGAGCACCCGGAAGGCATCCACCCATCCTTCCTGTTCGAACAGCTTGTCCAGCCAGGCACGTTCCTCGGGAAGGAAACCGGAACGGTTCTGGTTGGATCGCCAATTCTTGATATCGATCTTTTTGTGGGCGATATTGAAATCACCACAGAAGATATAATCACGACCCGAATGGGCACACTGACGCAAAAATTCCAAAAACTGATCCATGAACTGATATTTGAACGCCTGCCGCTCTTCCCCGGATGTTCCGGATGGCACGTAGACAGATGCCACACTCAGTTTGTCGAAGCGCGCTTCCAGGTATCGTCCCTCTTCATCGGCGGGAGGCCAGCCGAATCCCTGGATCATCTCGTCCGGAAGCCCGTGAGAATACATTGCCACACCGGCATACCCTTTCTTGAGTGCGGAATGGTAATAACAATGGTAACCTTGAGGCCAGAACTCCATATCTTTCAGCTGGTCCAATTGTGCTTTGATTTCCTGCAGGCAAACCACATCGGCATTCTGCTTCTGCAACCAGTGAAAAAAGCCTTTTTTAGCGGCGGAACGGATACCATTGACATTGAGTGCGATAATACGCATGAAACCTTTACCCGGAGTGGACAAAATTACCTCATCATCTAATATTTAAGAACACTGTAGAAATCCTGACATACTCGGGTTAAGAACTCAAAACACATGGCAATACCGACAGCAAGCCTCCCAAAGCTCAGTGGCCTGGCCCGTTGTCTGGTCGATGCGGGACTACTCACGGACGAAGAGGCTGCCAAGCACCAACAAGAGGCTTATACCCAGAAGATCCATCTGGTCAGTTATCTGGTGGCCAACAACGTTCTGTCGTCTCTCGAAATCGCCACCATAGCTTCTCGCCAGTATGGCGTTCCCCTGTTCGACCTGGACGCCATGGACATGGAACTGGCGCCCACCAATCTGGTCAGCGATAAACTGATTCAAAAACATCACGTATTGCCATTGTTTCAGCGGGGCAACCGGCTGTTCATTGCAGTCTCCGACCCCACCAATTTTCAGGCCCTGGACGAAATAAAGTTCCACACCGGACTCGGCACGGAAACCGTACTGGTTGAGAACGATAAACTCAACAAAGCCATCGACGTTGCTCTGGAAGCAGCGGACAATAGCATGCAGGATCTCCTCGACGAGGACCTGGACAACCTGCAGATCAGCACCGAGGATGAAAACGACGGCCCCGCGATCACCGAATCGGAATTGGAAGATGCCCCGATCGTCCGGTTCGTCAACAAGATTTTGCTCGATGCGATCAAGAAAGGCGCTTCGGATATCCATTTCGAGCCCTACGAGAAATACTTCCGTATCCGTTTCCGCAGCGACGGCATGTTGCATGAAGTCGCTTCACCTCCGCTCACCTTGTCCAATCGCGTCATTTCCAGAATCAAGGTCATGTCGAGGATGGACATTGCCGAACGCAGGGTTCCCCAGGATGGGCGTATCAAGATGATCCTTTCCCGCAACAAGGCCATCGACTTTCGGGTGAATACCTGCCCGACCCTGTTTGGCGAAAAGGTCGTGTTGCGTATCCTCGATCCCACCAGCGCTCAGATCGGGATTGAAAAGCTGGGATTCGAGCCCGAGCAACAGAAGTTGTTCCTCAACTCGATCCACAAACCCTACGGTATGATTCTGGTCACCGGCCCAACCGGTAGCGGTAAAACGGTCAGCCTCTATACCGCACTCAATATCCTCAATACCGCAGACAAAAATATCTCCACCGCCGAGGATCCGGTGGAAATCACTGTCCCGGGTATCAATCAGGTCAACGTCAACCCCAAAGCCGGGCTCAACTTTGCCAGCGCGCTCAAGGCGTTCCTTCGCCAGGACCCGGACATCATCATGGTGGGGGAGATCCGTGACCTGGAAACTGCGGAAATCTCCGTCAAGGCAGCCCAGACAGGCCACCTGGTCTTATCCACCCTGCATACCAACGATGCGCCGCAGACCCTCAACCGACTGGCGCAGATGGGGATAGAGCCCTTCAACATCTCCTCATCGGTCCTTTTGATCCTCGCCCAGCGTCTTGCCAGACGTTTGTGCGAATATTGCAAACGAGAGGCGGATCTGCCGCCCGATCTGCTCATCAAGGCGGGTTTCAGGGAGGATGAGATCGGTCAGCTCGAACTGTTTTCCTCCAATCCGGAAGGTTGTGATCATTGCACCAAGGGGTTTAAAGGTCGGGTGGGTATCTATCAGGTCATGCCGGTGACCGAATCCATCAACCGTCTAATCCTGGAAGGCGGCAATGCGATGGAAATCGCTGAACAGGCCAGGAAGGAAGGCATCAACGATCTGCGGGAATCAGGTCTGAACAAGGTCCGGGAAGGCATCACCAGTTTGGAAGAAATCGATCGAGTGACACGGGAATAAACAGCCATGGCAGCAAAAGTAGAAAGAGACGAATTGAACTTGTTTACCTGGGAAGGCATCGACAAGGGCGGAAAACGCATCAAGGGCGAGCAGCCCGGGCGGAGTGAAACGCTGGTCAAGGCCCAGCTGCGACAGCAGGGCATCAAACCGATCAAGGTTAAAAAGAAACCCAAACCCTTGTTCGGGGCCCGGAAGAAGAAAATCACCACCAGAGACATCGCCATTTTCAGCCGGCAACTCGCCACCATGCTTAGCGCAGGCGTGCCTTTGGTCCAGGCTTTCGATATCGTGGGACGTGGCCATGAAAATCCGAGCATGCAGGAACTGCTCCTGACCATCAAGGACGACATCGAGGCTGGCAGTACCCTGACCGAAGCCTTGCGCAAACACCCCCTCTATTTCGACGATTTGTTTTGTAATCTGGTGGAGGCTGGAGAACAAGCGGGTGTTCTGGAAACCCTGCTGGACAAGATCGCCACCTACAAGGAAAAAACCGAATCCATCAAAGCCAAGGTCAAAAAAGCACTGACCTACCCCACAGCGGTCATCGTCGTTGCTGGCATCGTCACAGCCATCCTGCTGATCTTCGTGGTCCCCCAGTTCGAGGAACTGTTCAAAGGATTCGGCGCGGACCTCCCCGCCTTCACCCAACTGGTCATCGGAATGTCCCGTTTCATGCAGACCAACTGGTATTATTTGTTGGGTGCCATCGTTGCCACGGGTTACGTTTTCTTCTATTTCAAGAAAAGATCCAGACCCTTCAACCGCTTTCTCGACCGGCTGTTCCTGAAGATCCCCATCATCGGTCCACACATTCTGCACAAATCGGCCATCGCCCGTTTCGCCCGCACCCTTTCCACCATGTCCGCCGCAGGCGTGCCGCTGGTGGAAGCCCTGGAATCCGTGGCCGGCGCATCAGGCAACGCGGTCTACTCCGATGCCATCCTGGAGATGCGTGAGTCGGTGGCCACCGGCCAACAACTTCAGCAAAGCATGCGTCAGACCGATCTGTTTCCTCATATGGTGGTGCAAATGGTCGCCATCGGTGAAGAATCAGGATCGATCGACAGCATGTTGGCCAAAGTGGCCGATTTCTATGAAGAGGAAGTCGACAATGCCGTTGATTCTCTCAGCAGCCTGATGGAACCGATGATCATGGCATTTCTCGGTGTCGTCGTGGGGGGACTGGTGGTCGCAATGTATCTTCCGATATTCAAGCTTGGCGCCGTAGTCTAGTGGGTCCACTGGACGTAGCAGCGCAAAACCCGACATTTTTTTATATTGTTGGCGGCTTGGTGGGCCTGATGGTCGGCAGTTTCCTCAACGTGGTCATCCTGCGCCTGCCCATCATGCTTGAAAACAGCTGGCGGATGGAATGCCTGGAATTTCTCGGGCAGACGCCAGAAACTCCCAAGGAACGTTTCGACCTCATCACCCCTCCTTCCCATTGTCCTCAATGTCAACATCGCATCAGTCCCTGGGAAAACATCCCGGTTCTAAGCTGGATATTGCTTCGCGGGCGCTGCCGGGTATGTGGGCAACGCATCTCTCTGCGCTATCCTCTGGTCGAGGGCATGTCAGCAGCCTTGTCTCTCTGGGTGGCCTGGTATTTCGGCGTTTCCATTCAAACGCTTTGGGCGCTGGTCCTCACCTGGAACCTGATCGCACTTACCGTGATCGATGTCGATCATCAGCTCCTACCCGATGCAATCACCTTACCCTTACTTTGGCTTGGCATGCTTTTGAGCCTGTCTGGAGTCTTTACCGATCCCCAGTCCGCCATCATTGGCGCCACAGCGGGCTATCTGATTCTGTGGAGTGTCTATCATCTGTTTCGCCTTACCACCGGCAAGCAGGGCATGGGTTATGGGGATTTCAAGTTGTTGGCGGTCTTCGGGGCCTGGTTGGGCTGGCAGATGGTGCCCCTGATCATTCTTCTTTCCTCACTGGTGGGCGCCATTCTCGGTCTCATCATGATCATGTTTCGAGGCCGTGACAAAAACATTCCCATCCCCTTCGGTCCCTATCTGGCCATCGCCGGCTGGATCGCCATGCTGTGGGGCAAGGATCTGAACCGCTGGTATCTGCACCTGAGTGGAATCAGCTGAGCGGATCTTTAATGCTGAAAATAGGGCTGACCGGCGGAATAGGCAGCGGCAAAAGCACAGTCGCCAGGTTGTTCCAGGAGCGTGGAGTACCCGTGTTCGATGCCGACCAGATTGCGCGTACATTGGTCAGACCCGGACAACCCACCCTGGAGAGGGTGATCGGCGAATTCGGAACTCGATTCCTCACTGGCGAGGGAGAACTCGATCGTGCCAGGCTGCGGGATCATGTGTTTTGCGACCCCAAGGCCAGAGCCAGACTCGAGGCTATTCTCCACCCCGCTGTCTTCACAGAGATGAGTCGCCAGGCAAATGGACAGCGAGCACCCTACTGTCTGTTCGCCATCCCCCTGTTGGTGGAAAGCAACGCGCAGCCCATGGTCGACCGGATTCTCGTGGTCGACTGTCCCGAACGGTTGCAAATTGAACGAGTCAGACAAAGAGACGGCTTGGATGAAGCCCTGATCAGGCGTATCCTGGCCAGCCAGGCAAGCCGACAGGAACGCTTGTCCCTGGCTCATGACATCATCGTCAACGACGGTGATCTTTTCAAGCTCGAACAACAGGTGAAGGATTTGCATCGATATTATTGTCAACTCTGTCAGCGCAACCACCATGATCCATGATGATCCGTCCCCCTGTCAGCCTGTACATCCATTTCCCATGGTGTGTACGCAAATGTCCTTACTGTGATTTTAATTCCCACGCTTTACGTGCAGATCTCCCGGAACAGGAGTACGTCGATGCCTTGCTACTGGATCTCGATCAAGATCTCGAATGGATCGACAGAGAACCGCTTGCCAGCATCTTCCTCGGCGGCGGGACTCCCAGCCTGTTTTCCCCAGACAGTCTGAAGCGTCTGTTCGATGGGGTTCGCACCCGAATCGCGTTGGCAAAGGAGGTAGAGATCACCCTTGAAGCCAACCCGGGAACGGTGGAGAGTTGGAAGTTCAAAGAATATAGAGCACTGGGAATCAACCGACTGTCCTTGGGCATACAGAGCTTTCAGGACACCAAGCTCACGACCTTGGGCCGAATACACAGCGCCAAAGAGGCAATAGGCGCTGTTGAAACTGCTCATAACGCAGGGTTCACCAACCTGAATCTGGACTTGATGTTCGGTCTTCCGGGCCAGAACCTCGAGGCCGCACTCGAAGATATCACCACTGCCATCTCCCTTGAACCCACCCATATTTCCTACTACCAACTGACATTGGAACCCCACACCTTGTTCGCCAAATATCCTCCTCCGCTTCCGCAGGAAGAAAGCATCTGGTCAATTCAGAATGCCTGTCAGGAACGATTACACGACGCCGGTTACCATCAATATGAAATCTCTGCTTATGCCCGCTCCGGTTATCAATGTCATCATAATCTCAACTACTGGCGATTCGGAGACTATTTGGGGATCGGGGCCGGTGCCCATGGAAAAATCACCACCTCGAGCAGCAATCAGATCCATCGGGTGTGGAAAGTCCGTCACCCTTCACACTATTTGGACAGAGCGGGAGGCATCAACCGCCTTGGGGGAAGAGAGGAAGTGCCTGAAAAAGAAAGGCCACTGGAATTTTTCATGAATACCTTGCGTCTCAGAGAAGGATTCATGGCGGAACAATTCGAAAGACATACAGGCATTCCCTTTGTGCAAACTGAAATCGTCCTCGAGCAATTACTTGATGATGGTTTGTTGACCAGGCATGATGGACGGATCCGCTGCAGCGAAAGGGGTTGGAGTTTTCTCGATACCATACTGCAACGTTTTACTTACTGATGGCTGGACTGATGACCAGAATTTGGTCATGACGTATTATTCCTTTAACATCATTGGGTTATCGTTATTCCCTGCACCTTCTCCAGATGCTTGTCCACAGAGTTTGTGGATGCATGGGATAAAATTCGAAGCCCCCACGAACAGGTTCACACCCGCAAAATGGGGTGGACAAGATAAAACTCAGCCCCCTATGATTGATGTTACTTATTAAATTCTGACAACTTGATTTCAATGCAAGACTATCAATATCGCTTCATCGAATTCGCCATGGCTTGTGGTGCCCTGCGTTTCGGCAGTTTCACCCTGAAATCAGGCCGTACCAGCCCTTTTTTTTTCAACGTCGGGCTGTTCAACACCGGGGAGAGACTTCGCCTGCTGGGTCGATTTTATGCCGATACCCTGGAAAACGGCGCCTTGGAGTGTGATATGCTCTATGGACCTGCCTACAAGGGCATCCCTCTCGCCTGCGCCACAGCCATTGCTTCGTCTCAACACTATGGCAAAGACTATCCCTATGCCTTCAATCGCAAAGAGGTCAAAACGCATGGTGACGGTGGGCTGATCGTCGGAGCCCCCTTGCAAAAACGGGTTTTGGTCATCGATGACGTGATCACGGCCGGTACCTCCGTGGGTGAATCGGTCGATATCATCCAGCGGCATGGAGCCGTTCCCTGTGGAGTCTTGATCGCCCTGGATCGCCAGGAAAAACATCCAGATGCTCGGTCCACGCTTGCCATGATCGAACAGAAATATGGCCTGAAGGTCAAGGCCATCGTCACTATGGCTCATGTCATGTCTTATCTGGAGCAACAGGGCTGTTACCGGAAGGAACTGGAGACCATCCGATCCTATCGCAGTACTTACGGAACTTGATGAAAGGATAAGAGCAACTACGCTTAAGTTTGAAATGGTTCGCATAGTTCTCATCACTTTATTGCTTTACCTTGCTGGCAGCCTCTCAGCGCTTCAGGCTGGCGGCAAGATGTACCGCTGGGTGGACAATCAAGGTAAGGTCCATTACTCCGATACCCTGCCGGAAGATGCCATCCGACAGGAAAAGGTGGTGTATGACAAACAGCGGGCACGGAAACTTGCGGTGATAGAGCGAGCGAAAACACGCGAGGAGTTGGCGCGCGAAACCCGCCTGACTGACTTGCGCAAAGAAGAAAAAAGGTTGTTGTCTGAACAGCTGGCCCGCGACCGTGCATTGCTTCGCACCTACCGCAATGAAGAGGATTTGCAGCTGGCCCTGCAAGGCCAGCTCAACACCATTGATGCCAGAATCAAGGTGTTGGGAGCCAATATCAACCGTCAGCAAACTCTTCTGGAGGGCAAAATCCAGCAGGCCGCCGAATTGGAACGAAATGGCCGCCAGGTTCCCAAGCCGTTGATAAACAAAATTGCTGCCATTCGTCACCAGATCCACCAGCTGCAATTGAAAATCACCCACGAAGAACAAGTCAAGGAACAACTCAAATCAAAGTTCGTACAGGATAGAGAACGATTCCGCCGACTTCTGGCACACTTTAGGGATAGTAAAAAAAAGATCGCCACCACCCGTCCGGATAGCAAACCCTCAGGCAAGCAACGGATCATTTTGAGTGTTGCCCAATGCAAACGGGAGGTGGACTGTGATCGCGCCTGGCAGCTGGCTGGAGTCTATGTGCAAACCCATGCCACCACCCCGCTTTTCATCCACAGCCATACCATCATTCACACCAAAGATCCGCGCCTCGATAGCGACATCGCCCTGACCGTGGCCCGTATCCAGAGCAAATCAGAACTCGACACTTTGTTTTTGGATGTACGCTGCAAGTTATCCAGCGTCGGCCAGGAACTCTGCCGTAGTGATAAAGTGCGTGAGATTCGACTCGGTTTCCCGGCGTTTATCCGCGAAGCACTCAGCTCATCTTCCCAGTAGCGTCCCGATCCCACTGTCGGTGAACAACTCCAGCAGCACTGCGTGTTCGATCCGCCCATCGATAATGTGAGCGCTGCGCACACCGCTCGCCAGAGCGTCCATGGCACAGCGGATCTTTGGAATCATGCCGCCGGCGATAGTACCATTAGAAATCAACGCTTCCACTTCCACAGGGGATAAACCAGTCAATAAATCCCCACTTTGGTCCAGCACCCCTTTCGTGTTGGTGAGCAGGATCAGTTTTTCCGCCCCCAGTACCTGAGCCACTTTGCCGGCCACCAAGTCGGCATTGATATTGTAGGAACTCCCATCCTCGCCTACTCCAATCGGGGCAATGACCGGGATAAAATCCCCGTGTACCAGCATATCGACGACACTGGGGTCGATGCTTTCGACCTCTCCCACATGCCCAAGATCGATGATTTCCGATACCTCCGCCTCGGGATTGGATGGTGTCAGGGCAATTTTTCGGGCCCGAATCAGCCTTCCATCCTTACCGGTCAGACCCACTGCATGTCCCCCATGCTGATTGAGCAGATTCACGATCTCCTTGTTGACCAGTCCGCCAAGCACCATTTCCACCACATCCATGGTTTCGCTGTCGGTCACCCGCATTCCTTCCACAAAGCGGCTGGGCTTGCCCAGACGTTCCAGCAAATGGCCGATTTGGGGCCCGCCTCCATGCACCACCACCGGGTTGATCCCCACCAGTTTGAGCAGGACCACATCGCGGGCGAAACTGTGTTTGAGAGCTACGTCCACCATGGCATTGCCACCATATTTGATCACCATGGTCTTGCCCTTGAAGCGGCGGATATAGGGCAATGCCTCGATCAGGACATGGGCAATTCTGCCAGCATAGGACTCGGATAAGGGGTGTTGTTTATCCATGGTGTTCGGGACTCACCTGTGGTAGGGATATTGACAATTCGATGGTTTCGAACCACTGTTGGAAACGTTCCTGAATTTGCTGCAGCTTTTCCTGATCATCAGCCTCGAAACGGAAAATCAGTAGCGGCCGACTGGTGGATACCCTGACTGTCCCCCAACCATAGGCAAAATCCACCCGTATTCCGTCGCTGGTATTGATTTTGGCATCATCAAAAAATTTGTCTGCAGAGATGGCCAGCAGACGGACGATCCTGTCTGCTTCTTCTTCGGCGATGGGGACCATCAAAAGCGGCGTGGCGGGGGAATGGGGAAGTTCAGCAAAAATCTCGTCCGAAGTCAGTGGCTCAGCCGAGAGAATCTCCATCAACCGCGCGGCAGCATAGATGGCATCCACGGTGCCAAACCAGCGTTCTTGGAAAACAAAATGACCACCAAAGCCTGCGGCCAAAATAGCGCCATGGTCACCTTCTGTCTTCGCCAGGAGATTGCAATAACCCGGAGCCACCTGGACCGGATGCCCACCCTGCTGAACGATATATCCAGCCAGATGACGACTACATTCAATATCGAAAACGATATCCGCTCCCGGTTCGCGGGAAAGCGCATCTGCGGCCAACAACATCAGCACCCGGTCTGTCGTTATCCAACGCCCTTGAGCATCCACCACGGCAACACGGTCACCATCACAGTCGAATGCCAAGCCGAGTTCAGCCTCGTCATCCTCCTTAACTTTGGTCATCAATCTATGCAGCACGCCAAGCTCAAAT
>CAYUPV010000003.1:0-38625 GCA_964445885.1 uncultured Methylococcales bacterium | reverse complement strand
TATCAGTGCCAGTTCGAGGAATGAGCCGGTGTGCCGTTGGATTCAACAGCAGGCGGCCAAATCGGGCAAGCAGGTTCGGCTGGTGCATATCGGTCGACCCTGGAACCGGCTCGATCGTTTCGATCTGGTAATTACCACCCCTCAATATCGGTTGCCAGAACAACCCAATGTGCTTCATAACAGCACTACCTTGCACCGGGTGACCAAAACCAGGCTGATGCAGGAGGGGAGAAAATGGTCGGCGCGTCTGACACACCTGCCGAGACCGTATATCTCGGTCATGATCGGTGGTTCCAGCGGCCCCTATGTGATGGATCATCATGCCGCGCGCCTGTTGGCCAGGCAGGCCAATGCACTGGCTGAACAAGTTGGCGGAAGCCTGCTGGTCACCACCAGCGCCCGGACCCCGAAAGGTATCCTGGCAGCATTCGCGAAAGAACTCAACATTTCTGCGCACCTTTTCTGCTGGTCCAGGGAATGCGTGGAAAACCCATACTATGGTTATCTGGCCCTGGCCGATCAAATCGTGGTGACCAGTGACAGTGTTTCCATGTTGACGGAAGCCTGCGCCACTGAGAAACCCGTCCATATCTTCGATCTCGAACAGGTAACCCGGGGTTGGAAAGACTGGAGCATCGCGCGCATCCAGGCGATCGTGTATCGTCTGGCCATGAAGTTTGCTCCCAAAAGACTGACCCGGGATCTGTCTTTGGTGCATCGACGGCTGATTACTGATGGCCGGGCGGTTTGGCTGGGGCAGCCTTTTCCTCCTGGCGCCGTGGCGGATTTCTCTGCCGACATGAACCGGGCAGTCAACCGTGTACGAGGGTTGTTTCGCGAGCAACCGCAAGCCCTGACCACTTTGACCACCATTTTCTCCTGACTTTATCTGGGCGCACGAGTCGGTCTGTGCCCCTATCGCTGGATGTTGCCTCAGTAGCAGCCATTTGCCCGGAAAGGTTGCTGTTGGGGCAGCGTTCCTTGTCCCGGTTTCTTCTTTCTGTTGTTTTTTCACCACCTGCTTGACCCTGCCTGCTTTTTCTGCTTAGGATGACGGCGGACAACCTTCGCCGTTGGCTGGTTTTGCGGAGGTGTTCTTGCGAGACATTTATCAAGGTCCCTGGAAATAATATCAAGAGGAGAGAGAGCGCAATGAAAATAGGAGTACCCAAAGAGGTCCACGAGGGGGAGCGCCGGGTGGCGACCACGCCCCAGGTGGCACAACAACTTCAGAAACTGGGTTTTACCGTGGCGGTCGAAGCCGGGGCCGGGGCTGATGCCAATTATACCGATGATGCCTACCGGGAAGCCGGGGTGGAAATCGTCGACGATGCCCGTCTTCTGTGGGCCGAGTCGGACATCATTCTCAAGGTTCGTCCGCCAGAAACCCATCCTTTCTGCGGAGACGAAGTAGCGCTGATGCGGGAAGGGGGGAACCTGATCAGCTTCATCTGGCCCGCCCAGCAACCAGAATTGCTGGAAAAATTCACGAATAAGAAGGCCACGGTATTGGCCATGGACTGTATCCCCAGGATTTCCAGGGCTCAGAAAATGGATGCCCTGAGTTCCATGGCCAACTGCGCCGGCTATCGGGCAGTGATTGAGGCCGCGGAACACTTCGGCAGCTTCTTCACGGGTCAGGTGACGGCAGCCGGTAAGATTCCACCAGCGAAGATTCTGGTGATTGGTGCCGGGGTGGCGGGATTGGCCGCCATCGGCAGCGCAGTGAGTCTGGGTGCCATCGTCCGCGCCTTCGATGTGCGCCCGGAAGTGCGCGATCAGGTAGAGAGTCTCGGTGCCGAATTCCTCCAGGTGGAGATGGAAGGCGAGAGCGGTACGGGCACCGGTGGATACGCCAAGGAAATGAGTGAGGAATTTATCCGGAAAGAGATGGAAATCTTTGCCAATCAGGCCAAGGAGGTGGATATCATCATCACCACCGCACTGATTCCCGGCAAACCTGCCCCGAAATTGATTACCACGGAAATGGTGGAATCGATGAAGGAGGGCAGTGTGATCGTCGATCTGGCCGCCGAGCAGGGAGGCAACTGTGAATTGACCGAACCCAACAATGTGGTGAGGAAAAACGGGGTGACCATCATCGGTTATACCGATCTGCCCAGCCGTATGCCCACCACGGCCAGCCAGCTTTATGCCACTAACCTGCGGCATCTGCTGACCGAACTGTGTCCCGAGAAGGACGGCATCATCCATGTCAACATGGATGATGTGGTGATTCGTGGGGCCACGGTGGTCAAGGAAGGCAAGATCACTTGGCCACCACCACCGATACCGGTTTCCAAGGAGGCAAAGCCAGCTGCTCCAGCTCCCCAGCCAGCAGCCCCGGTCGAGGAGAAAAAGAAGATCCCGACCGAGTGGGTGACTTTGGGAATGATGGCGCTTGCCGGTGTCGCCATGTATGGACTGGGGATGGTGGCGCCACCCGAGTTTCTGTCCCATTTCACCGTGTTCGTGTTGGCGTGTTTCGTCGGATACATGGTGATCTGGAACGTCACTCCGGCCCTGCATACCCCATTGATGAGTGTGACCAACGCCATTTCAGGCATCATCGTCATCGGTGCCTTGCTGCAGATATCCTCGCCGGGTGTGATCTTGAAGTTCCTGGCCTTTGTCGCAGTGCTGATCGCCAGCGTCAACATATTTGGCGGTTTCTGGGTGACTCAACGCATGCTTGGCATGTTCAAAAAAGACTAATAAAGGAGGTGTAACATGCCACAAGGCGTCATTATCGTTTCTTATATCGCCGCAACCATTCTGTTCATCCTGGCATTGAGGGGATTGAGTCATCCCGAGACCGCCAGGCGCGGCAATCTCTACGGCATCATCGGCATGACCCTGGCGATTCTCGCCACGGTGATGTCGGAGCGTGTTTCGAGTTATATCCCGGTGATCCTCGCCATGGCGGCCGGGGGTTCGGCCGGCATCTATGTGGCGCGCAGGGTGCAGATGACCCAGATGCCAGAACTGGTGGCCATCCTCCACAGCCTGGTGGGGATGGCAGCGGTGCTGATCGGTTTTGCCAATTATCTCGATTCCACCGCCGAGTTCGAAGGGGCAGCCAGGACGGTCCATGAGATCGAAATCTATCTCGGTATTCTGATCGGGGCGGTGACCTTCACAGGTTCCGTGATCGCCTTCGGCAAACTGTGCGGCAAGATCTCGGGGAAACCCGTTCTGCTGCCGGCCCGTCATTGGCTCAACCTGGGGATATTGGTGTTGGCGGTCCTGCTGGGCAAATGGTTCCTCAACGTGGAAAGTATCGGGATCGGTATGATTCCACTGATCCTGATGACCCTGATCGCCTTTGCCTTCGGTGTCCACATGGTAATGGCCATCGGTGGCGCCGATATGCCGGTGGTGGTCTCGATGCTCAACAGTTACTCGGGATGGGCGGCGGCGGCCACCGGTTTCATGCTCTCCAACGACCTGTTGATCGTCACCGGCGCCCTGGTGGGTTCCAGTGGTGCCATCCTCAGCTACATCATGTGCCGGGCCATGAACCGTCATTTCCTTAGCGTGATTGCTGGAGGATTCGGTACCGAAGGGGGCGCACCCGCGGCCGCTGTGGGTGAGCAGGGAGAGGTCCATCCGATCGATCCTGACGAGACAGCGGCGTTGCTGGAGAATTCCAAGCACGTCGTCATCGTGCCAGGCTATGGAATGGCCGTGGCCCAAGCCCAGCATGTGGTTGCCGAGATCGTCAAGACCCTGCGTGACAAGGGGGTCAACGTGCGTTTCGGTATCCATCCGGTGGCCGGTCGTATGCCAGGTCACATGAACGTGCTGCTGGCCGAGGCCAAGATTCCCTACGACATCGTGCTGGAAATGGACGAGATCAACGATGATTTCCCCAGCACCGACGTGGCGATCGTGATCGGTGCCAACGACATCGTCAATCCCTCCGCCATGGAGGATCCCAACAGTCCGATCGCGGGCATGCCGGTGCTCGAGGTCTGGAAGGCCACCACCTGCATCGTGCTCAAGCGCAGCATGGCCACGGGCTATGCTGGGGTGGACAACCCGTTGTTCTTCCGTGACAATACCCGGATGCTGTTCGGCGATGCCCGGCAGAGCCTGGACAAGGTGTTGGGGCATTTGAAGCAGTAAACGCTCAGGCATTGAAAACCGGGGGGCGGGTTGGAAACGGCCCGCCTTTTGTTTGCCACCGACATAGCCAGATCCACCTTTGGGCAGACAGGGTAATTACCCTCTCCCAAATAACAGGAAGGAGCCATCGTGGATATTTTTGATCTGGAAGCCTTCGATCGAGCCCCGCTTCAGCGGGACCCATGCGATTTCATCGTGGTGCCGGGTTTCGTCAAAGCAGAGGCGCTCGATGCCATCAATCGTGATTACCCGGACATTACGACCCCGGGAAACTTCGCTCCCGAAACACTCGGCTATGGTCCTGCCTTCGGGGCGATGATAGATGCTCTCAACAGCCCTGAGTTGAAACAAAGGTACAGCGAAAAGTTCGGACTGGATCTCGACGACTACCTGTTGCAGATGACGGTACGGAAATACTCTGAGTTATCGGATGGAAACATCCACAACGATTCAAAATTAAAGATCATCACTTCACTGATCTATTTCAACGAGGAATGGCCACACCAGGGCGGGCGACTGCGTTTGCTCAATTCTTCCTGGAATATCGAAGATTATGCCGCCGAGGTGACACCGGAACGGGGAACACTCATTGCTTTCCGCCGCAACGAACGTTCTTTCCACGGCTTTAAGAAGATGGAAGGTGAGCGTCGCTCGCTGCAGATGTACTGGGTAAAACGCAAGCGCGCTTCTTCCGCTGGTCAGAAGCGGGTGGGGATCAAGAAAATGATCAAGCGTGTGCTAAAGCTGAGACCACGTTGGTCCTCCAAGGGATGATCAAAGCTTTTTGGGTGATTGTGGCCGATGGTGGACCAGGATGCCAGGAGCCAGCTGACCCGCTTCGCTCCAGGGGTTGGTCTACTTTCTGAGTGCTGTCGCCAGGACTTCGGCCAGGGTACCTGTCTTTTTTTCCTGAGGCGCTTTGTTGCGCGGCTGTGTTTGTCGGTGACTGGCAAGACGTTTCGCAGACGGTTGTTCCAGTTCGCGCGGGTCGTCATTCAGTCGCATACTCAAGGAGATGCGTTTACGCGGCAGGTCCACCGCCATCACCTTGACCTTCACCAGATCGCCGGTCTTGACGATCTCCCGGGGATGTTTGACGAACTTGTCTGCCAGCGCCGAGATGTGAACCAGACCGTCCTGGTGGACGCCGATGTCCACGAAGGCGCCAAAGTCGGTGACGTTGGTGACCGACCCCTCAAGAATCATTCCGGGTTCGAGATCCTCGATGGTTTCCACGCCCTCTTGGAAAGTGGCGGTGCGGAACTCGGGGCGGGGGTCGCGGCCGGGCTTCTCCAGTTCGGCAAAAATATCGCGTACCGTGGGAAGACCGAAGGTCTCATCGGTGTAATCTGCTGGATCGAGCCCGCCCAGGAAGGTGCTGTCACCCATGAGACTGCTCACCTCTCGGCCATGCCGCTTGGCAATGCGCTCCACCACCCGGTAGGCTTCCGGGTGTACCGCGGAGGCGTCAAGGGGGTTGTCGCCGTCACGAACACGCAGGAAACCCGCCGCTTGTTCGAAGGTCTTGGGGCCGAGTCTGGGGACTTTGAGCAGCTCCTTGCGATTGCGGAAAGCACCGTGCTCGTCACGATAGAGAACGATGTTTTCAGCCAGCGAGGCGTTCAGTCCCGAGACCCGTTGCAACAAGGCGGGAGAGGCGGTGTTCACCTCGACCCCCACGGCGTTCACACAGTCCTCCACCACGTTGTCCAAGGAATGGGCGAGCCGTGATTGATTGACGTCGTGTTGATACTGTCCCACGCCGATGGCCTTGGGATCGATCTTGACCAGCTCTGCCAGGGGATCCTGCAGGCGCCGGGCGATGGAGACGGCGCCGCGCAGGGAGACATCCAGTTCCGGCAATTCGGCCGAGCCCAGTGAAGAGGCGGAATACACCGAAGCCCCCGCTTCGCTTACCATCAGCGAACGCAGCCCCAATTCCGGATACTGTCGTGCCAGATCTTTCACCAGTTTCTCGGTTTCGCGCGAGGCGGTGCCATTGCCGATGCTCACCAGCGAGATACCGTGCCTGCGGATCAATCCGGCCAGGGTATGAATGGATTGGTCCCATTGCTTCCTCGGGGGATGGGGATAGACGGTCGTCGTTTCGAGCACTTTGCCGGTTCGATCGACGAGAGCTACTTTGACACCCGTGCGGATACCAGGATCGAGGCCCATGATGGCGTGATTTCCGGCGGGAGCGGCGAGTAGCAGATCCTTGAGATTGGAGGCAAAAACGCCGATGGCGGCTTCTTCTGCCGCTTCACGCAGCCGCATCTTCAGATCCAGGTCGAGACGGGTGAGGAATTTGATTTTCCAGCTCCAGCGCACCACATCCGCAAGCCAATCGTCGGCGGCGCGCCCTTGGTGACGGATACCGAAATATCTGGCGATGCGCCTTTCACAAGGCGAGGGGGGTGGGGCCTCTTCGTCCACCACCAGGTCCAGTGCCAGGATTCCCTCGTTCTGGCCTCGGAACAAGGCCAGGGCCCGGTGGGAGGGGATGCGCGCAATGGGTTCCTGGTATTCGAAGTAATCCCGGAAACGGCTGGCATCCGGGTGGGATTCATCCACGACCCGGGTGCGGAGGATGCCTTTGGCCCACAGGTAGTCACGTAACGCACCGACCAACTCGGGATCCTCGGCGAACCTTTCCATGAGAATCTGCCTGGCTCCCTCCAGAGCTGCTTGTGCATCGGCCACACCTTTATCGGTATTGACGAAGCTTGCCGCCAACGCTGAAGGGTTCTGTTCGGGATTGTCCATCAGGCTCTCAGCAAGCGGTTCCAGTCCTGCCTCACGGGCGATCTGTGCCTTGGTGCGACGTTTGGGTTTGTAGGGGCGATAAAGATCCTCCAGTCGCGCCTTGGACTCTGCCTGCAGCAGCGCCTGTTCCAGTTCGGGGGTGAGTTTGTCCTGTTCACGGATGGATTTGAGGATCGTCTTACGCCGTTCTTCCAGGGCCCGCAGATAGCCGAGACGTTCCTCCAGCGAGCGCAGCTGGGTATCGTCCAGTCCCTGGGTGGCTTCCTTGCGGTAGCGGGCGATGAAGGGTACCGTGGCGCCGCCATCGAGCAACTGGATGGCGGCGGCCACCTGTTCCGGTTTCACCTGGAGTTCTGCGGCAATCTTGGAATGAAGTTGCATCATTGGTCCTGAATTTGTGTGTGGTTTAACGGTTCTTTGACTCCGCTCCGCTCGTAGGCCTCCCGTTTGCGCCGGTGGTCGTGATAGGCGCTGGAAGGGGACAATACTTCCACCACAAAATCCGGTGCACCGCGCACGCCGCGCCGCTCCAGTTTGGAGGGATCACAAACGACCAGTACGTCGGGCTGGACCACAGTGTCGATGTCTTTGTCGGCTTCGTCCCCTTTTGGCAGGCGGACATCCAACGGGGCAATATAGGGACGACAGGAGTTGCCTTCCAGCGCGGCGCAATGGATGGTAGATTTCCCCGGCGATCTCCTGATGCTCCAACGTGGGGGGCCGGCGCCATCAGATAAGCTCTGCCATCGATCAATTCGTAACGGACGTCATCAGGCCAGGTCAGATAGTCACCATAGGTGTAATGCGCATGTTCGTCCAAGGCCTGTGGCATGGCTTTTCCTCCTGGTTCAGGCAGGATTATCGCATGGTAGATAGACGCATTCCACGTCGAAGGTGCCGGTGACCCTGGTCATCAAGGCCTGGATTCCGAACTGTTCGGTGGCGTGGTGACCTCCGGCGAGCATGTGGATGCCGGCCTCCTGACTCTCGTGCCAGTCGTGTTCGCTCATCTCCCCGGTGATGTAAGCATCCAGCCCCGCTTCCAGCGCCTGTTTCCATTCTCCGTTGGCGCCTCCGGTGATGATACCGGCAGAACGAATCAGGGCCTCGGGAGCGGGACTGGCCAACATGACCGGGTGGTTCAACACTTGCTCGAGGCGTTGTTTGAGATTCATGGGTGACAAAGGGGAGGAGAAACATCCATGAACTCCGGTGGTGATTCCCTGATATTGGCCGAAGGGTTGCAGTTCGCTCAGGTTGATCCGCTGCGCCAGGGCTGCTGCATTGCCGATTTCCAACTGACCATCCAAAGGCAGATGATAGGCGTACAGATTGACCTGGTTGCGAACCAGCGGGAAAACCCTGCGAGCGAAGGGCCCGGTCAGAGTCCTGGGACCGTGGAAACGCCAGAACAGCCCATGATGAACCACCAGCGCCTGGACATCTTGGTCGACGGCTTCCTGTGCCGATTGGACCGTGGCGGAAACCGCGAAGGCAATTTTTGCGATGGATTCCCGGCCTTCGATCTGCAGACCATTGGGACCGTAGTCGGGATAGCGTTCGGGTTCGAGCAGGGCGGCAAAAAACTCAGTCAGATCCTCACGTTTGACGGTCATGGTTTTATCCTGCAGGTTGAGTATCGATGGCCTCGGCCAGTTCGCCAAGGCTGGAAAAACGAGCGATCGTCAAGTCCACCATCTCTGGGGTGACTTTCCCTTGATTGGGAATCAGAATGGGCAAAGCGTTGGCTCGTGCCGCGGCAAGAATCCCTGGAAAAGAATCCTCCACCGCCAGGCATCGGGAGGCTGGGAGGGAGAGGAAATCTGCCGCTTGAAGGTAAATATCGGGGGCGGGTTTGCCTCGACCGACTTCATCGCGTGAGACGATTTCGGGAAAATCCTCGAAAATCCCGGCCAGCCGCAGGCATCTTTCGGCATAACGACGTTGACTGTTGGTGGCAAGAAGGTAAGGGATACCCTGCACATGCAAGACAGCCATCAGGGTTTCATAGCCCGGTTGCACATCGATGCCATGGGCCTCAACCCATTCATTCCAAAACCGGGTACTGAGTTCGTGAAAGCGGGGGAAATCGAAGTCCGGCCCGCAGGCAGCAGTGAGGATCGTCGCCACCTGGTCGATGGACTGGCCCGACAGCCGCTGGAACAACGAGGGGTGGAGGCCGAACCCAAGTTTTTCTGCGGCGCCTCGCCACGCCCGCCAATAAGTGGTTTCCGTATCCAGGATCAGTCCGTCGAGATCCAGGATCACCGCCTTAAAAGGGGGGAACATGTTCAGAAACGATCGGGAAACAGTTGGCTGGCGCCATCCATGTCACCAGTGTCACGATACAGCAATGGTTCTCCCGGGCGTTGTATGGCCCCATCCAGGACACGTCCGATCACCAGAACATGATCCCCGCTCTGGCACTGGTGGTGGAAGTCGCAATCGAGCCAGGCCAGAGCATCGGTCAGCAGTGGTGCTCCGAATCTGCCTGGGCGCCAGGGATAGCCTTTCAGTTTGTCGTGATCGGCACTTTGACCGAAGTGGCGGGCCAGTTCAAGCTGGCCCTTGCCCAGAACATTGATGCTGAAGCCTCCCCCTTCCTTCAACAGGGCATAGGAGCGATGTTCGGGATGGATACCTATGGCGACCAATAAGGGGTCGAAGGACACCTGCATGACCCAGGCGGCAGTGAAGGCATTGTGCCTGTCACCTGCCGCCACGCCGATGACATAGACGCCCAGACTCAAAGTTCGCAGGACTTCGGCGGGTCTGGTCATTGGGTTTCCTGGTTGAGGTAGCGTTCGATGTCTTCCTTTGAGAAGCCGACTTCCCTGGCTACCCGGTCGGCATGGCTGACCCGTGAAATGCCATCGATCAGGCGATGGGTGGGGTGGTCGCCGACGAATTCGACCTGCTTGGGCTGGCCGATGCCCTGCTGAATGAATTTGTCCACCAACTGGTGGTTGTGGGTCACCAACAGGGTGGTGCAGCCCTTCTTGTGGAAGCCTTGCATGATGTCGTAGGAAATCTGTAGCCGCTCTTCATAGGTGGTGCCTTCCGCGAGTTCGTCCAGGATGACCAGGCTCCTGGGGGTGGCGGCCAGGAAGATCTGCTTGGTGTGTTTGAGTTCGGTGGCGAAGCGGCCCTCGCCCGAAGTCAACTGACTCACTTCGGGAACCTGATAGAAGATTCGGTCGGCCACCGTGATCGACGCTTCCCGGGCTGGAATGTAGCCGCCGGTCTGGGCCAGCAGCTGAGACTGGGCGACGGTCTTGCAGAAGGCGGTCTTGCCACCGCTGTTGGGGCCGGTGATGAAGGTGATACGGTGATCGTCCAGTTCGATGTCATTGGGCACGTAATCGGGATTGCCTTTGGCCAGGATGGGGTTGCGTAGTTCCGTGGCAATGAAGCGGTGATGTCCATCGTCGAGAATCTCGGGCAAACAGACGGGATGGCCGAAATCCTTGCCGAAGTGGATCATGCTCAAGAGTTCGTCCAGGTACCCCAAGGCCTCCATCACCTGGTGGACCGACTCGTCCTCGCGGAAGAGTTTACGCAAGGGATAGATGAAGCGGTCGCGGTCATAGCTTCCCACCATGGGTGAATAAGCCGCCCCCAAGGGAAGCAGGAACAGCCACAGGACGCCAATGGCAGGCCGACTCATGCTGAGGAGAGGGGGCAGACCAGCCCATAGCAGCAGTAGGCCGCCTACCAGGCCGGCGATCAGGCCGGGTTTGAACAGTGAGGGACGGAACCGGATGGCCGGAATGAATCCTTTTTCTTCCTTGGTCATCAGCCGTTTTTCGGTACGGTAGACTGGGCCCTCCATCAGCGCGTAACTGCGGGTGTTGGTAAAGCCCTTCAGGTGGTCGATCAGTTCGCGCAGGTATGGGCTTTTGGGTTCGGGCAGGCGACCTGCCTGTTCGACCGTCTCCAGAATGAAACGGCTGCCGTTGTTGAAGGCTTCGTATCCGAATCCCCTGATTTCCCTGTCATTGGTGGGGGAGCCGATGGTGCCCAGAAAAAAACAGTAGAGCAATTTATAGAATTCCGCCTCGCGGTCAGCACGGGCGGCATTGGCCAAAAGCTGTTCGATTCCCTGGCGCAGGGAGACGTTTTCCTCCAGCTCTTTGAGGGCCTCTTGCTTGGCCTGGATCAGTTGGCGCTCGTTCAGTGGGCGGGCCAGGGACCGATGCAGGGTGGCGCGGCCAATAAACGTCGAGGTGGCATTGGTGGTGCCGAACAGAGTCTCGACCTCCAGGGTGTCATAGCTCGATGGATCGATGACCCCCTCCTTCAGGGGAGGGACTGCCTTGTCTTCCGGAGCATCCCGCCAGAGGCTCAGGTGCCTGGGGTAGAGTTTGCGTAATCTTTCCAACATGGTGGCTTCCTCAACTGTGGATGACTTTGATGTATTCGCCCGGAGCTTCCCGGCTCGACCCTACAATGATTCTGCTGTCGCCATCGGGTGACAGTTCGACAATGCCTGAAATCTCCACCTTCTCGCCCGCCATTGCCTGGCCGGTGTAGGTGGCGGTGAAACTCAGCGCCAGGGGGATCTCGGGATGATCGAGATTATAGCGGGCCGGGGTGGCAAAGGCTTTTTTTGCGTCGGTGACCAGTGCTTGAATCGTCACCCGACCGGTTTTCCACCAGCGTCGCTGGTCCTCATCCCTGTCGTCTTGCTCCACCAGGACGAGGTCGAACTTGATACCATCGATGGCCCCCTTGTTGAATTTCCTTTGTTCGTGCCACAGATAGTCGGGGAAAGACAGGGCGCATCCACGGCGTCGATAAGTGGTTTGCCACAGCGCCATGGACGGGGGTTGAAGAAAATTCCTGGCGCTGAGTCGGCGAATGGCTCTGCGGGCCAGCTCGAACGACTCCCGGCCATAGATGACCAGATCGATGTCGGAATCCACATGCTGCGTGCCTGCCAGCAGTGAACCGGTGATGCCCATGTTGCGACACTCCACCCCTTCGTTCCCCAGCAGATTGACCAACTTTTGCAGAAGCTCGATCAGTGGGTCGTCGTTGTTATGTGACATCAGTGCTGACAGCTTTTCCCGGGGCCTCAGATGTCTTTGGATGCGATTCAGCGCGACGGCCTGCAGAGTGACATCCCTGTGCCTCGAATAATGGAGATACTGAGGATAGGAAGTTCGTAGCAGACTGATGGCCTCCCGTGTGTCGACCTTGTGAAGTCCTGATGAAACCGGTACGTAGCGAAGGCAACTGATCACTTTTTTGTCTTCGATACCATTGAGCGTGACGGCGAAGATCAGACCTTCGGTAGTGATGATGAAATCCCGTGCCAGATACATATTCAGGTGCTTGGTGTCGTTAAAAAAGGACATACGTAACAAAATTTGTCAACTTATTTGACAAAAATGTGTGATCTGCATGCAACAACTTGACTGCCTGATAGAAACTATCTTGTATTTCAAGCGACTAAATAATTGGCATGTGTTCTGCATTATAGTTATTAACAGAATTTGTTCTCAATATGGGGGAACCTGTCATGGAACATCGAATTGAAAATCTGGTTGCAGCATTTCACGGTTATACCTACGAAATGTCCGGCATGATCGCTGCATTCTTCGACGACCCCTTCGACGCCAGAGAATGTGCCGAGAAGATCGTTCATGAATGGAAAAAACCGGTGCAGTTGACCGGAACCAGCCTGGTGATTTTTCTTTAACTCACTTCCTGTTGTTGTTTGCCTCCTCTTCCCGAATACGGGAATTGTTTCCTGTCAATGGAACAAAGGCGACACCCAAAACGTCTCGTATGATGGTGTCGCCTTCTTTTTCCTTATCAATGACCTTCAGCATCTGATATCCAAAGGGTTGCCCGACCGGGATCACCAGCCTGCCTCCGGGTTTCAGCTGTTCAATCAGCGGTTCTGGAATCTCGGGTGCTGCCGCAGTGACGAGAATTCCATCGAAAGGTGCGTGCTGGGGCCATCCGTAATAGCCATCCCTGGCGTTGATCTCCACATTCTCGTAACCCAGTCTGGCCAGCCGCTTGCGTGCCTTTTCCGCCAGATCGGAAATGATTTCGATACTGTAAACTTTCTTGACAAGTTCAGCCAGGACGGCCGTCTGATACCCGCTGCCTGTGCCTATCTCCAGTACCACATCCTCTGATTCAGGATTGAGGAGATCGGTCATCAGGGCGACGATGAAAGGCTGTGAAACCGTTTGGCCGAAGCCGATGGGCACTGGACCATCATCATAGGCGTAAGTACGTGACTCCAAAGGGACGAACTCGTGCCTGGGCACCTTCCCGATGGCCTCCATGATCCTGGGATCCAGTCGGTCCTTGCCTATGGTGTCCCGAGTGAGTTGGAGCTCCCACTCGATATCCTGAAGCAGCTTTTCCAATCGTGGATCAGTTGACTGTCTGGGGTTCATGGCGTGACATTGAGATTGTTTTTCAGACTTTTCAGATAAGCTTTCCTGAAATGATCCTTCATGCCGTCGGTGCCGGGATCGCCAAGGTCGTCAAGGCGTCCGCGGATCCGGTCCCACAGCATCTCGCGGGCCGACATGCGAAAGCGTAACGCGCCCGCGGCGTCGAAATAACAGAGTCTACCGACGTGACGATATTTCGGGCCGAAGATTGCCGGAACGGGAACCCGGGTGACCACGTCGTTGTTGTTGCGGAAACGGAAGGTGAATGGCTTACAGACCCGGTCGAATTGGGTGGCAAAAACTTCGTCACCGACACGGGGACTCCCATAGGTATACAGTCCCTGAATCCGAAGGCGGTCGGCCGGATCGAAGATCAGCCGTGCAGTGGCCAAAGTGGCAAGGGCGGCCCCCAGGCTGTGCCCGGTCAGCCACACAGGTTGCCCCTGATACAGGCCGTGAAAATGGTCGATCAGTTCAGACCATACCTGTTGCAGGGCGAAATGGAATCCGCTGTGTACCTGCCCTACGGGGCCTGGCGTCAAAACAAGCTGGATATCGGTGAGAATGTCTTTGAGTTTGGTTGGCTCTGTGCCGCGGAAGGCGATGAGGAGGAGGTGGTCGTTGCTGGCGATATATCCTTGGGTTTCTTTTTCTTGCAAAAACCTGGTTTCGGTAAAACCCCACTGGTCCAGCGTGCTTTGGACCTTGTCTGGTTCTGCATAGGCCAGATCGGCAGCATGCCCCAGGCTCAGTGCGTTATGCCCGTGATAGGCGCTCGCCTGCTCGTCGAAATCGGTAAACTCACCCATGATCCTTTTTTCCATGACCCATCGGAAAATTCATGGTAGCACTGGAGGCCGGCTGGAACCACCCGTGGCTTTTCTCAATGTTGGGGTTGGATGAGAGTATCAGGATCGATAGCGATCATATAGCACAGAGACAGATGAACCATCAAAAACTGGATTGGCAGAGGAATGGTCAGGTTCTTTGACGGCACGGAGTTGGATTTCAGGATTGTCGCCATAACCTTCGGTAATCCTGATAGTCAAAGCGTAAAATCTGATGACAGCGTCCTTGTTGATCAATTCCATAGACTGCCGGTAGATTGTAGCCGTTGAAACGTTGTGCCTTGACCAGACTATAGGCGCCAACATCCTTGAATATCAGATGCTCACCCACTTCAGGCCGGGAGGCAAAACGATAGCGTCCAAACCGGTCGCCGCTGACGCAGGTCGAACCGGCTAATTCGACCTCATTCCGCCCATCGGCATCTTCATTAAGCAGCACGGGGGGGTGGCCGTACTCGAAGATCTCAGGGTGGTGGTTGACGCTGGTATCCACCACCGCGACTTCGACACCATCGCGGAGAAAACGATCGATCACGGTGGTGACGAGGAAACCTGCTTCCTGCACCAGGTCCCTGCCGGGTTCGAGATGAATGTCGAGATCCCAGCGGTGGGAGAATCGTTCGATGAGTGAGGCAAGCATGCGAACGCTTTCTTCATTGCCGAGCCGGTAACCGCCTCCCAGATTGAGCCAGCAGATCGATTCCAGGATTTCCGGAATCTGTCGTTCCAGATGTTCAAGGGTATGCGCCAGGGGAGCCAGGCTTGTGGATTGGTAGGCGCTGTGAAGATGGAGTCCTTGCAGTGGCTTTGGGCGTTCTCGCCAGAATCTCTTCAACGCTTCCCATGGCTCTCCCAGGTGTGATTGGGGTCGGCAGGGATCGCAGCGGGGATCGGGGATGTGGGACAAACGTGGATTGATCCGAATGCCGAGTCGGGTATTTCCAGTGACCAGAGGGCTCAACCGATGGTATTGGCTGAGGGTGTTGAAGCTCAGATAATCGCATAGGGTTCCAAGTTCTCCCATTTCCTGCCGGCGTAACCCCGGAGTGGTCAGATGAATTGGACCAGAGGGAAGGGTTTCCCTTGCCAACCTGGCCTCGAACAGCGAGCTGACAGACAGACCATCCAGACCGGGAACGAGCGTTTCCAGGAGGGTGACCAGAGGCAAGGCCTTGATGGAATAGAGTACCCTGGAGCGGGGACCCCGAAGAGCCTGCCAACACTCGAGCCTGGCTTGGAGCAGGCGCAGATCGAAAACGAAGGCGGGCGTTTCGATACCGGAGAGATCTAGGCTTGGCAAAATTCCCATGCAAGGTGGGTGAGGCCTCCTCTGTAGGAGGCCTGCTGTTTCAGTTGGATTGTTGTATCTTCGTCACGATCGCTTCGGACATTTCCTGGGTAGTGCAGGAGGAACCGGGTTTGAGATCGGGGGTGACGTGGGTACCTTCCCTGATCACCGCTCGTACCGCCTGTTCGATCTTGCCGGCGGCTGCCTGCTCGCCTATGTGTTCCAGCATCATCCTCCCGGCAATGATCAACGCGCTGGGATTGGCTATCCCTTTGCCGGCAATGTCGGGTGCGCTGCCATGGACGGCCTCGAACATCGCCACTTCCTTGCCGATATTGGCGCTGGCTGTCAGGCCGAGGCCCCCGATCAACCCCGAGGCCAGATCGGAAAGGATATCACCGAACAGATTGGTGGTGACGATGACGTCGAACTGACTGGGATCCATCACCATCTGCATGGCACAGGCATCGACGATCCGATCGTCGGATTCGATATCCGGGTAGTGTTCGGCCACCTCACGGCCGATTTCCAGGAACAGACCGGAAGTACATTTGAGGATGTTGGCCTTGTGGACTATCGTGACTTTCTTTCTTTCTGCCTGTCTGGCATAGCGGAACGCGTAATCGATGATTCGTTCGGCGCCGGCCCGGGTCACCACGGCGATGCTTTCGGCAGCGATGGGTTTGCCTCCCGCCTTGATGAAATGCTCGATTCCGGCATAAAGCCCTTCGGTGTTTTCCCTGACCGTCACCAGGTTGACGTTGTGATAAGGGACGTCGGTACCTTCAAAGGAAAGGGCCGGGCGCACGTTGGCGAACAGGTCAAAGGTCTGACGCAGGGTCACATTGACACTGCGGTAACCTCCGCCCACGGGGGTCGTGAGAGGGGCCTTGAGGGCCACCTTGTTGCGGCGGAAGGACTCCAGGGTCTCATCCGGCAGTGGAGTGCCGAATTTGTCCAGTGCCGCCATTCCTGCGATCTGTCGGTCCCACTGGATGGGTACGCCGGTGGCCTCGATGACCTGGACTGCTGCCTCGGTGATCTCCGGGCCGATGCCATCGCCCGGGATAAGTGTAATCGTATGCATATCAGTTACCACTTGGATTCGCCAGTGACAGGATCGTACATTTCGTGATGGATCTTCTGCCGGTTCTCGATCAATTCATCGATACTTGGTTCGTTGTTGATGGCCCGTTTGATCGCCAGCTTGGTGGCTTCGTAGTTGGTCCGGTAGAGATCCTTCTTGTCTGGGGTCTCCTGCTCGGCGCACCATGGATCGAGCCACACGTTGATGATGAGGCAGGCTTTGTCGGCCCAGTCCTTGGGGATGATGCCTTCGATCACACAATCGAGTACCGCATCGGCAAGCGCTGACTGGATCACCCCGAAGAAAAGGTTGATGTACGCAGTGTTCTTCATGGTGACCTTGGGGACCATCAGGGTCGCTGGTTTGACCTGCTGATTGCAGGCACGGATGGCAAACAAGCGGGTATGGCCTTCAGTCTGGCCCATGAGGGTGGCAAAGGCGGTACCCACCGGGCCATCGACTGCTCCCAGGACGACCTCTGGCATGGCGTCGGTGCCCTGGTCCTCGCTGGCGAAAATGGTGGCTTCGCCGGTTAGGAAGACTGGAATCTCGGACATCTGGGTTCCTCTCGGGTGGTGGTGAATCGAAAAGGGTCAAGACCGACCTGGACTGGCTCGTCTCAAGGAAAAATGCAGCCAAATTTCGTAGCGTCGAAAATGTCGGCCAATTATACCAGCCTGATGGGCTGTGCCTGCCATCCAGTAGTGGTAAACTTTGTTTTTACCGAGACACGCATCAGGAGGTTGGATCATGACTGACCTCAGCGCCATCCGTGGATTATTGCTTGATCTGGATGGAGTGTTGTATGTGGGAGACCGGGTTATCGAAGGGGCCCGGGAATCCCTGGAGATTCTCCGTCTTCACTATCCCTGTCGTTTCATTACCAACACCAGCACTCAAGCCCTCGATTCGCTGCATCACAAACTGAGCGTGATGGGATTTTCCATTTCGCCTGAAGAGATCATCAGCGCTCCCCAAGCGGTGGTACTGTTCCTGAAATCACAGGGAACCCCGGTATGTCATCTGTTGCTCGCCGATGACGTGCGTAGGGATTTCGCCTGCTTTCCACAATCCGATAGCCGGGCCGAATATGTCGTCGTCGGAGACATCGGAGAGCGATGGCACTATGCGGTTCTGAACCGTGCCTTCCGCCTGCTGTTCGAAGGGGCCGAGCTGATCGCGGTCCATAAGAACCGTTTCTGGCAGACCGAGGAGGGACTCAATCTGGACATTGGCGCTTTCGTCGCGGCGCTGGAATATGCCAGTGCCAAACAGGCTCGAATATTCGGCAAACCCTCGCCTGAATTCTTCAATATGGCATTGCAGGAGATGGGGCTGGCGTCGAATGAGGTGGCAATCGTCGGAGACGACATCGATTCGGATATCGGTGGAGGGCAATTGGCCGGACTGTTCGGTATTCTGGTTAGAACGGGCAAGTACCGGGAAAGTTATGTGCGTGCTTCGCCGATTCGACCTGATCTGGTCATCGAATCGATCCGTGACCTTCCTGGCCTGTTGGGGGTGTCATGAATACGGTCTATTTAGGCACCCTGGCACATCTGATCGATGATCCCTTCCAAACCTCAGAGGCTTTGGAGATCATCGAAAAAGGCGCGCTGTGGGCCGGGAATGACGGCCGGATTCTGGCGGTAGGCGAGCAACAGCAGATCTGTCCCAAGCTGCTGCCCGATACCCGGGTGGTGGATTACGGAGAAGCTTGGATGCTGCCGGGACTCATCGATGCTCATCTTCATTTCCCTCAGTATTACGCGGTGGCGGCCTCCAATCGGGGACTGCTGTCATGGTTGGAGGAAACTGTTTTCCCTGAAGAATCGGCATTAAGAAAACCCGAATATGCCAGCCATATAGCGAATTCATTGGTATGCCGTTTGTTGAACGCCGGTGTCACGACGGCGATGGTGTTCGGCTCCCAGTTCCCAGAGGCCACGGTGGAGTTGTTCGAGTCGGCCAAGCGGTTTGGCCTTAGGCTTTTTGCCGGCATCACGCTGATGGACCGGGGTGGCCCCGAGCCTTTGTTGACCGATCCTGAGACCGCTTGGGGGGTGAACGAGGCGCTGTTTGAGCGTTATTCAGATGAGAAGGATCTGTACTTTGTCCTGACACCGCGCTTCGCCCTGTCCTGCTCTCCTGCCATGCTTGAGATGTGCGCTGAATTCAGGCGCATTCACCCCCAGGTCTACGTCCAGACCCATATCAACGAATCTCACGAGGAGATCGAAGCGGTAACCGAGGCCTTTCCCGAGGCGGAATATTATTTGGACATCTATGACCAGTATGGTTTGCTTGGCCCACGTACGCTTCTGGCCCACGATATCCATCCCCAGGGGGCGGAACTCAGACTCATGGCAGAGTCCGGATGCGCTGTGTGCCATTGTCCCAGCAGTAATCTGTTTCTCGGCAGTGGTCTGTTTCCCATGCGCCGTCATCTCCAACATGGCATTCCTTTGGCAGTTGGAACCGACATTGGGGCCGGTCTGCATTTCTCGGTATGGAACGAACTGTCTGAGGCATTCAAGATTCAGCGGTTGCAGGGAATGACCTTGAGTGCCGCACAGCTGTTGTATATGGTGACTCTGGGGGCTGCACGTGCATTGCATATGGAGCATGAAATCGGAAATTTCGCAGCGGGTAAGTCGGCAGATTTCTGGGTGCTGGATGTCGGGAAGGATCCTTATCTGCAGCAACGCCTGAATCATTGCGTCACCCTGGAAGATCGCTTATTCGTTTTGATTCATCTGTCGTCGGCTATGAATCGCCTGGCAGTGGTCAGGGGTGGCGGGCCGATCGAGTATGGGAACACGACTTGCTGATGTTGTGATGCCTCTCTGATTGGGGGGCTGTTCTTGGTGCCTTACGCCGCCAAGTGGTGGTTACCGTGAAAGTTCCATAGGGGCCGAGGCAGGGGATTCGTTTCTCGGGACGCCGTGAACCCTTTCTTGCTGCGCAATCCTGCTGCGCAAGAAAGCCCTGCCCGAACATCCATGTTCGGGCGCTCGCACGGCTGCGAAAGCCCACCGGACTTTCGGTCCGGCTCGCCCCTGGAGGCTCGGACGCGGTCCTCCAGGCCGCGTACGCCCTCAAATCACTCCCCTGCTCCCTGCGTGGTTCTTTCATTTTCCGGGGTGAGGCCAGGGGCTTCATCAGCGTTATCGTGAAAGTTCTTGCTTATCGGTTTTCCCCCCTTTGAAAAAGGGGGGTTAGGGCGGATTATTTGGCGAAAGTCTATGTGTTCTTGATCAGGTGACATGGTTCCTGGCAAAGATCCCCGAGACGCAGAAAAGCATCATTCATGCGTTTTTGGTGTAAGTGTCTGGTTTTCATGGCAGTTACCGTGCAAGATATATTAGGGATGCCCGTAATCCCACCTGTGAACACCTGCAATTCTTCAGGGGCAGGTTTCAAACCTGCCCGCTCTCAGGATTTCTCTCATCCGGTGTCCAGGGAATGGTTATCCGTTTGCGGTTTCGAAAACCTTTTTGCCGAGCACAGTTTGTTGCTCGTCCAGCTGATACTGGATGGGTGAGCCGGTGGCCAGTTCGTAGGCGAGGATCTGTTCCCGGGTCATGTTCTCCAGATGCATGATCAAGGCTCGCAGGGAATTACCGTGAGCGGCGATCAGCACATGTTTGCCCTGTTGCAGCAGGGGAACAAGACAGTCTTTGAAATAGGGGATCACCCGGGCTGCTGTGGATTCCAGACTCTCACCATTGGGTGGCGGGATATCGAAGCTACGGCGCCAGATGTGTACCTGTTCGGCACCGAATTCCTGGCGTGCCTGGTCCTTGTTGAGCCCCTGTAGATCACCGTAAAAGCGCTCGTTGAGGGCTTCGGCAAAATAGACAGGCAGGGTGGAAGCATCCTCCGGGCCGGGTTTGAAGTGTCCGTACCAGGCGTTCTCGCCCTCATGGACCCTACGATAGCCGACGCATCTGTGGTTCATGCGCAGGATCTCGTAGAGGGTTTCCTGGGCACGGATCAGGGTGGAGGCGAAAGCGACGTCGAAGTGCTCATTGGCCAGCAGTTTGCCGGCTTGTCGGGCTTCTTCGATGCCTTGAGGACTCAGGGTGACGTCGATCCAGCCAGTGAAGCGGTTTTGCAGGTTCCAGATCGACTGGCCGTGTCGGATCAGGGTCAAAGTGGAATGTTTCATGAATCGATGACTCCTTGTTGAAAGTTCATCCCGGGGATGACACAAAAAGGAGATTTTAAGCCCTCGTGGCGTATCTGGGTAAAGAATACATCATTTCCCGCTGTCACCTGGCTATACCGATTGGATTGGCCAGAAAACCGGTACCAACCATATGGTCAAGAGCCCCACCAACAGGGTCAAGCCGCCGCCGAAAATCAGATAGTCGCGAAAGCGGTAGCCTCCGGGGCCATACACCATGAGATTGGTCTGGTACCCGATCGGGGTGGCGAAACTGCTCGAGGCTGCCAGCATCAGGGTGACCAGATAGGGGACGGGGTTCAATTGCAGATGATCGACCACTGCCATCAAAATCGGAAAAACCAGAACCGCGGCGGCATTGTTGGTGATGAGAGAGGTCAGCAGGGCCACGAGGATGTAAGTCAAAGCCAGCAGGGCCATTGGGCCATCCGCAAGAGTGAGCATTCCTTGAGCCAGCACCGTACCAGCACCCGAGACTTCCAGTGCCTTGCCGAGGGCGAACGAGGCGGCGATGGTCAGCAGGACAGAACCATCCACGCTCCGCTTGGCTTTGGAGAAGGTGCAACACCCCGTCAACAGCATGGCCGAACCTCCCGCAAGGACAGCCTCGAGCAGGTCGACCAAGCCAGTGGCTGCCAGGAGGATGACAATTGCCAGGATCAACCAAGCCAGCCAGGTTTTGTTGTGATTGGGGCGGGCCGGACCGTCCACTTCGCTGACCAGCAGGAAGTCCCGCGCCTGTCCGAACTGTTCGAGAAAATTGGGACGGGTTTCGAGTAACAGGGTATCTGCGGGCTTGAGACAAACGTTTCCAAGGTTGCCTTCCACTCTGTGGCCATCGCGGCAGACTGCCAGAACCGCCGCACCATATTGGCTCCTGAAACGGCCATCGCGAATGGTCTGCCCCAACAAACCACATTCGGGGGAAACGACCACCTCGACGATGCAACGGTCTGGGTGATTCATCAAGTTGAAGCCGGTGTGGGTGAAAGGGCGCAAGCCTTTGATCTGTTGCAGGTCGATGGCTGCATGGGTGCTGCCGGCAAAGATCAGGCGGTCTCCCCCTCGAAGTCTTTCTTCCGGTCCGACGGCAGCGAGTATGCTGCCATTGCGTTCGATTTCCACCAGATAGACATCACCGAGATGACGTAATCCCGCCGCTTCCACGGTTTTACCGGCCAAGGGACCTTCGGGATCGACCTCCATTTCGATGGTGTATTCCTTGGGGTTGCCAAAGGCACTGGCGGTCGAATCACGCGAAGGCAGGAGCCAGCGACCAAAGATCAGCATATAGGCCAGTCCAGCGATCCCGATGGGGAACCCTACCTTGGCCAGATCGAACAGACCCAGCGCCAATTCCGGATGACGCTGGACCAAGAGACCATTGACGACCAGATTGGTGCTGGTGCCGATCAGCGTACAGGCGCCGCCCAGCATGGCGGCGTAACTCAGAGGCAGCAACAATCTGGAGATAGGCAGCCTGAGTCGCCTCGACCAAGTCACCACGGCCGGGATAAAGGTGGCGACGACCGGTGTGTTGTTCATGAAGGCGCTGAGAAGGAAAACCGGGGTGACAGTGCGAAGCATGGCGCCGGTCAGAGTCCGGGGACGTCCTAACAGATGACGGACAATTGCCTCGACCCCACCGGTTTCGCGAATGCCGGCCACCAGGACATACATCAGGGCAACGGTGACCATACCGGGATTGCTGAGACCCGCAAGGGCCTGCGATACATCGATGACCCCGGTGAGTAGCAACAGGGTCACGCCCGCCAATAAAATCAGTTCCGGGGCCCAGCGCCCCCAGGCTAAAAGGAGCACGCACAAGCAGGTCGTAGTCAGGGCCATCCATGCAGTGATAGTCATGAGGAATGCGCTGTCTTGATCAGGTGGAACACTGGAAAAATGGGTGAGGGAAGTGATGGATTTCATTCCATCTTTTCCGGCGAGCCTGGTTGAGCCAACAACCGGGTTAATGTAAATGTAGCAGTTTTACACGTTATTTGCGGCTGCAGTCTGTCAGTGCCTGTTGGTAGAGCCGGGAATAATCCTCGGCACTCCGGTGCCAGGAAAAGTCCTTCTTCATTCCGGATTGCTGGAGCTGTCGCCAGACGGGGGGTCGATCGTACAGTAACCAGGCGCGTTTGACGGCTTCCAGCAGCGCACCGGCATCGGTGAGGTCGAAGCTGATGCCGGTGGCTTTTTTTAATTGTCCTGGCAATGCATCCATAACGGTATCGGCCAGCCCACCGGTACGATGGATGATGGGTACGGTGCCGTATCTCTGACTGAACATCTGGTTGAGTCCGCAGGGCTCGAACCTTGAGGGCATCAGAAACATGTCGGCACCTGCTTCGACCAGATGGGAAAGCGCTTCATCGTAACCGATATGCACGGCTACCTGTTCAGGATGGCGACGAGACCAGTAGAGCAGGCTGTGCTCGTAATCGCTGGATCCCGAGCCGAGGCATACCAGTTGAAATGGATGGTTGAGCAGTGTGGGAAGCGCTTTGAGGATCAGATCGATTCCTTTCTGCGAGACCAGCCGGCCGATGAAGGCCATCAGTATCTGATCTTGTTGTGTCGGCAGGCCGAAATGTTCCTGTAGGGCCTTTTTGTTGACCTGTTTGTGTTCCAATGATTCTGCAGCATAATTTTGCGGGATCAGGGTATCGCTGGCCGGGTCCCATTTTTGGGTATCGATACCATTGAGAATGCCGCTTAACCGGTGACTGCGGAATCTGAGTAGTCCCTCCAGGCCGCAGCCGAAACGCGCGGTCTGAATTTCACGGGCATAGGTGGGACTGACAGTGTTGATGCGGTCGGCATAGGCCAGCCCGCCCTTGATGAAGGACAGTTGATCGTGAAACTCCAGCCCTTCCGGAGTCCACAGGGTTGCAGGCAACTCCAGGCGCGAGAGAGTGGTTTTGGGGAAGACCCCCTGGTAGGCCAGGTTGTGAATGGTGAATATCGTTGCAGGTCGGGACGACTTCAGAGACAGCAGCGCTGGGACCAGACCGGTCTGCCAATCGTTGCAATGGACGATGTCGGGCTGCCAGCTCTGGCCTGCCTGGTTCAGGGCAAGGCGATACCCGGCCCAGCACAGAGCGCCGAAACGTTCGTCATTGTCGTGCCAGGGAGTTCCGTCAGGCTGCAGGTAGGGATTGCCGGAACGATCGAACCACTTGGGGGCATCCAACAGCCATAAAGGTATTCCGCTTCCTGAAACAGTAGCTGAGAGCAGTTTCACCGGTAGGCCCAACAGGTGCATTTCCGCCACCGGATTAGCGTCGGTGATTTGTTCCTTGACTTTTGCATAGGCGGGCAGCAGTACCCTCACATCCTTGTCCTGTTCGCGCAGAGCCTGGGGTAGGCTGCCGGCCACGTCGCCGAGGCCGCCGGTTTTTACGAGCGGATAAAGTTCGCTGGCGATAAATAGAATCTTCACGTCAGAGGATAGTTATTCTTCTTCTTCTTCGGGTTGTCGACAAAGAACGATACCTGCCATGGGGGGCAGGGTGATGCTGATGGAATAAGGACGTCCCATCCAGGGTTTCTCCTCGGCTTCCACCCAGGCATTGCCGACATTGCTACCACCATAATAGGTGGAGTCGGAATTGAATATCTCCTGGTAAGTGCCGGGTTCAGGCACGCCCAGGCGATAATCGTGGCGTGGTACCGGCGTGAAGTTGAGCAGTACCAGCAAGAAATCGTCGTCGTTTTTTCTGATATAGCTCAAGGTGGATTGGGCGGAATCGTGACAATCGATCCATTCGAAACCCTGGGATTCGAAGTCGTATTGGTGCAGTTCCGGATGACTCCGGTATAGTCCATTGAGATCGGCCAACAGAGTCTGAACCCCCTTGTGGAGAGGGTAGTCCAGCACCTGCCATTCCAGTTCGCTGTCGTAGTTCCATTCCGCCGGCTGGGCAAATTCACACCCCATGAACAGCAGCTTCTTGCCCGGATAGGTGAGCATATAGGTATAGAGCAGGCGCAGGTTGGCGAACCGCTGCCATTCGTCACCCGGCATCTTTCCCAGCATCGATCCCTTGCCATGGACCACTTCATCATGGGAGAAGGGAAGCATGAAGTTTTCCGTAAAAGCATAGAGTAGACCAAAAGTCAGTTGGTCGTGGTGATATTTTCGATGCACCGGATCCTTGGAGAAATAGAGCAGGGTATCGTGCATCCACCCCATATTCCATTTCATCGCAAAACCCAGACCGCCCACCCACGGTGGCCGGGTCACTTGAGGCCAGGCAGTGGATTCCTCGGCAATCACCACCGTGCCCGGGTGTTGTTCCTGGGTGATGCTGTTGAGTTCGCGTAGGAAGTCTATGGCTTCCAGGTTCTCATTACCCCCATATTTGTTGGGGATCCAGTCGCCCGGTTCCCGCGAATAGTCCAGATACAGCATAGAGGCGACGGCATCCACTCTGAGGCCGTCGAGATGATATTCCTCGAGCCAGTACATGGCGCTGCCGAGCAGGAAATTCCGTACTTCATTACGGCCATAATCATAGATCAGGGTACCCCAGTCGCGATGTTCCCCCCGTTTCGGATCGGCGTGTTCGTATAAAGGTTCTCCATCGAACCAGGCCAGGGCCCAGGCATCCTTGGGGAAATGGGCGGGGACCCAGTCGAGGATCACACCGATACCATGCTGATGGCAATGATCTATAAACCAGCGGAAGTCATCCGGGTTTCCGAAGCGGCTGGTGGGGGCAAAATAACCGGTTGCCTGGTAGCCCCAGGAAGGATCCAGTGGATGCTCGGTGATGGGGAGCAGCTCGATGTGGGTGAAGCCTTGCTGCTTGACGTAACTGACCAATTGTCTGGCCAGTTGCCGGTAATTGAGAAAGCCCCCGTCTTCATCCCGGCGCCACGAGCCCAGATGGACTTCGTAGACGGACATGGGGGTGTGTTGCCAGTCCCATTGGATGCGCTCTTCCATCCACTCGCGATCCTGCCATTGATAGGTGTCTTCCTTGAAAACAATGGCGGCGTTCTTTGGGCGTAACTCATAGGAACGTCCGTAGGGGTCGGTCTTGAGAAATACGTCGCCGCTGCGACGGTTGCGGATTTCGAACTTGTAGACCGTATTTTCGCCCAATCCGGGAACGAACAGTTCCCACACGCCCGCATCATAGCGGCAACGCATCTGGTGACGGCGACCATCCCACTGATTGAAGTCGCCCACCACACTGATGCGTTCAGCATCGGGTGCCCAAACCGAGAACAAGGTACCCTCGATCCCATCGACCGTTCTCAAATGGGCACCGAGTACCCGGTAAATGTGCCAGTGTTTGCCGGTTCCGAACAGGTAAAGATCGAAATCTGGGATCTGGGGGGAGAACGTGTAAGGATCGATGGCGCGGTGCTCATGGCCTTCGCTGTCGGTCCACAACAGAGGGTAATGGAGGGGGATATCCAGCTCCCTGACCGATCCCTGGAACAGGTCGGTACCTTCGACTCTTTCAAGTTCAGGCCCATTCTCGATCCTGACTTTTTCGGCGCCTGGAAGGAATGCCCTGACGATGTCGTCACCATTGTCATGGTGGCGACCCAATACCGAAAAAGGGTCATGGTGACGGGCCTGGACGATTTTTTCCAGTTCGGGCGGAAGACTTTTTGTTTTAGAAAGACTTGAGTTCACTTTGATGATTCTTTGATAATGGAGGCGCTTTTGAATTTTTTTAGGGGCCTGTCATCCACCCTCTGAAATTTCTCAACCCGGGTACCTGGTTTTTTAGTTGCCCTTATGTTAACAAATTCCGTCAGGCTAGGGAGATCTTCCATGTCATCAAATCGCTTCGTCAGTCGTCTGACCCGCCAAACCATTGCGCTCATCCTTGCTGGAGGGCGAGGGTCCCGTCTCAGAAAGTTGACCGAGTGGCGTGCCAAGCCTGCAGTCCATTTCGGGGGGAAATACAGGATCGTCGACTTTACCCTGTCCAACTGCCTCAATTCCGGGATTCGCAGAATCGGTGTCCTGACCCAATACAAGGCCGACTCCCTGATTCGCCATATCCAGAAGGGTTGGGGATTCCTGCGTGGTGAACTGGGGGAGTTCATCGATCTTTTACCGGCCCAGCAGCGTCTCCATGAGTCCTGGTACTTGGGAACGGCCGATGCGGTCTACCAGAACCTGGATATCCTGCGAACCTATTATCCCGAACACGTCCTGGTTCTGGCGGGGGACCATGTCTACAAGATGGATTATGGAGCGATGCTGGCCTATCATGCCGAGAACGAGGCCGATCTGACCATCGCCTGCATCGAGGTGCCGATCAAAGACGCCAGTGCCTTCGGGGTGATGCAGGTGGATGAACAGAGCCGTATCGTCGATTTCGTCGAGAAACCGGAATATCCCCCCTGTATTCCCGGCCGACCCGATATGGCCCTCGCTTCCATGGGGATCTATATCTTCAATGCCAAATTCCTGTTCGAGCAGCTCATCAAGGACGCCGACGATCCCCACTCGAGCCACGATTTCGGCAAGGACATCATTCCAGAGGCAATCAAGAAATACCGGGTTTTCGCTTATCCTTTCCTCAATGTGGAAACCGGTGTCCAAAGTTACTGGCGTGACGTGGGAACAATCGATTCCTACTGGTCCGCCAATATGGAACTGATCGGCGTCAATCCGGAATTGAACCTGTATGATCGAGAGTGGCCCATCTGGACCTATCAGGTCCAGGCCCCCCCTGCCAAGTTCGTATTCGAGGATCGTGAGCACGATCGTGTCGGCCAGGCATTCGATTCCATGATTTGTGGCGGATGTATCATTTCTGGCGCTACGGTTCGCCATTCCATTCTTTCCAATGATGTGAGGGTCAACTCCTGGGCCTTGGTGGAGCACTCGGTGGTGTTGCCGGAAGTGAATGTGGGGCGCCATGCCAAGATCCGCCGCGCCATCATCGATCGTGGCTGCCGAATCCCGGAGAGTATGGAGATTGGCTATGACATGGAAGCGGACAAGAGGCGCGGCTTCGATGTCAGTCCAGGAGGCATCGTCACCGTCACCCCGGATATGCTAGGGCAGAAAATCCACTTTGCCCGCTGATCCGGCTGATGGTGATTGATGTCGAAAATAGTGTTCTCGAGAGGCGACGCGCCGGTGTACTTTTGCACATCACATCTCTTCCTGGTGGGGGGGCGACAGGAGACTTAGGTGCGAATGCCTATCGCTTTATCGATTTTCTTTCCGGCTGTGGACTTTCAGTCTGGCAGACCCTGCCGGTGGGGCCGACTCATTCCGACGGCTCCCCTTATCAGTGTTTGTCCGCCCACGCGGGCAACCCGCTGCTGATAGACCTGGAATGGTTGGTGAACCGAGGATTGCTAAGCCCCGACCAGGCAGCCTCCGGTAGAACAGATCAGGATTCCAGGCTGGCATGTCTGGGTGAAGCCTTTACTCGCTTTCGCAAAAGTGGTTCCGAGGAGCTGGTTGGAAAACTCCGGCGTTTCGTTCACTTTCATGCCTACTGGTTGAAGGACTTTTGCCTGTTCATGGCACTCAAGCGTCATTACCAGCAACGTCCCTGGTGGAAATGGCCTAAGGCTTGCCGGAACCGGGAGCCTGACGTGTTGGAGCGAATGCGGGGGGAGTTGCAAGACGCCATCAGCCAGGTCGAATTCGAGCAATTCGTGTTTTTCCAGCAATGGCACGAACTGCGCCGCCATGCCCACCATCATGGAGTGCTGCTGTTCGGTGACATGCCTATCTATGTCGCCACAGACAGTGCAGATGTCTGGGCCAACCGCCATTATTTCCTCCTCGATGAGTCAGGTCATCCGACCGTGGTGGCAGGTGTGCCGCCCGACTATTTTTCCGCGACAGGTCAACGTTGGGGCAACCCCCATTACGATTGGGAGGCGATGCAGCGGGACGGATTCACCTGGTGGATCGAGCGCATGCATACCCAGCTCGAGTTGTTCGACTGGGTGCGTATCGATCATTTTCGTGGCTTCGAGGCTTATTGGGAGATCCCCGCGGATTCTGAGACCGCGGTTGATGGCCGCTGGGTCGAGGTCCCGGGTGATGCCTTGTTGGAGTCGATCTATGAGCGTTTCGGGGCATTGCCACTGATTGCCGAAAATCTCGGGATCATCACTCCCGAGGTCGAGTCGTTACGCAAGAAATTTGCCATACCGGGGATGCTGGTATTGCAATTCGCCTTCGATGGTGGGCCAAGTAATCCTTATTTGCCTCATAACCACGCTGCCGATCATGTGGTTTATACCGGTACCCACGACAATGACACCACTCTAAGCTGGTTCGAGTCTCTGAGTCCCGAGCAGCAGGGCCATGTGTATGATTACCTGGGACACCCCCAGGCCTCCATGCCCTGGGCCCTGATGAGAGCTGCTTTTGCCTCGGTCGCCACTCTGGCCATGGTACCCATGCAGGATGTCCTGGGACTGGGGCAGGGGGAACGAATGAATACGCCAGGGACCATCGCAGGGAATTGGCGTTGGCGCTTCTCCTGGGATCAGCTGCGGCCTCATCATGCCGATCAACTCAAGCATTGGGCGCATATTTACGGGCGAGCCTGAATGTCTGACTGGGTTCTGGTTGGAACCTGCGGCTTTCCGGAGGCCCACTGGTGCGTGTATCGGGATCTGGATATCCTCGAGGTCCAGCAGACATTACTGGAACGGCTGCGGCTGTGAAGCGAAAGCTGTCGCGTAGATGAATCCGATCACTCGATCACTTCGGTGGAATAATGCCACACCCTGAGGCGGTCGGACCAATAATCTGGTGGCAATCCCGCCTTCATCTTGAGGTGGTGGAGAAAATCCCGTTTGTCAGGTAAGGATTCCCAGACGGCCGGGAGAAAGGTGCCGCGATGAGGGCCATCGCCATCCTCCAGTACCAACCCATCGACGCCTGGACGGATCTGCTCCAGCAGGTCCTTTTCTGAATCGAAATGGATTTCCTCCATAGGGCTCAATACAGAAATGTGGATCTCGAGTCTGTCCACTTCATCTTCACTTACCGGGGGAAAGCGCGGATCGCTGAAGGCGGCGGAGAAAGCATTTTGCACCACGTCTTCAGCCAAGGGACGGTGGGCTTCCAAGGAGCCGATACACCCCCTCAGCTGACCGTGTTCTTCAAGAGTGACGAAGGTAGCCCTGATCTTTTTGATGGCAGCGGGCAGCTTTTCCAGCTGCACTGTGGGAGGCTTGCCGTGTCGGGTACCGTAGCGGATGGATTCACGCGCCAGTTGCAATAACCACTGGCGCTCCTGTGGGCTCAATCGGTTTTCATCCGTAGAAGGCATAGGCGCCATACCCCACCACCTGATCCTTGGGACCTGCCGTATCGCCTGAGTTGCGAAGATCGACGGTTTTGGCCTTGAGGCCGTGATGTCTGGCCGCAATCAACAGCCCCGCCACGGGTATCCTGCCACAGGCCGATTCGAAGCTGAGGGCTTCCGGGGTAAGGGCTTCGATGGCCTGGGAGGTGGCGGCGTCCATTCTTTGGGCTGTGGTGTAGTCGTGATAATGGCTGAGGTCGGAACTGATCACGATCAGTGTCTCGGGACCGCCCCACAGTCTTTCCATGACATCTGCCACTTCTTCCGCAGAGGCATCACCCACCACGATGGGGACGACTCTGAATTCTTCCAGCACTTCCTGCAGAAAGGGCAGGTGAACCTCCAGACTGTGTTCGGGTTCGTGCGGGGTGTCCGAAATTCCCACTGATGGAAGTTCGACAATCGTTTCGATGGCCTGTTTGTCCATGGCCACGGTTCCCAAAGGGGTCACGAAGAAATCGACACTGGGGACCGCCAATCCCCGGAACGGGATACGGTGGGCAGGGCCGAGCAAAATCACCCGTTTGATCGTGTCCCTGGCCGGCATCAGCAGGCGATAGACGCTGGCGGCCACCGGGCCTGAGTAGACGTATCCGGCATGGGGGGCGATGATTGCCTTGGGGACGGGGCCTCCCACATCGGTTGCAGTCAGGTAGGTGCGGATCATTTCATCCAGTTCCACTGGATCATCTGGATAGAACATGCCGGCGACGGCGGGATATCGAACCGAAGTCATGGCAAACCTCCTTCCCTCATTAGGGCTTGAAATCGGGTGCTGTTACCTATATATGATCATTTAGGAATGAATTCAATGGTAAAACGCAATGAACAGCACCACAGCGGTCAAAGACACTGTCCCGACCAAATATTGGCACAAATTGCCCGATGGCAAGATCCAGTGTGATGTGTGCCCGCGTTTCTGCAAGCTCCATGAAGGACAGAGAGGGTTGTGTTTCGTGCGCGCCTGCCAGAACGGGCAGATCGTTCTGACTTCCTATGGCCGCGCCAGTGGTTTCTGTATCGACCCGATCGAGAAGAAACCCCTTTATCACTTCCTGCCTGGCACCCCGATCCTTTCCTTTGGGACCGCAGGATGCAATCTGGCGTGCAAATTCTGTCAGAACTGGGACATCAGTAAATCGCGTGAATTCGACACCTTGACCGTAGAGGCCCCCCCGGATGCCATCGCCCGCGCTGCTGAATCACTTGGCTGTAAAAGCGTCGCCTATACCTACAACGATCCAGTCATTTTCCACGAATATGTGATCGACACCGCCAAGGAATGCCGCATCGTCGGTGTCAAGTCGGTGGCGGTGACCGCCGGTTATGTCACCCCCGGGCCACGCAAGGAGTTCTACGCTTACATGGATGCCGCCAATGTGGACCTGAAGGCCTTTACCGAGGGTTTCTATCGTAAGATCTGCGGTGGCCAGCTGCAACCGGTGCTGGAGACGCTGGAATACATCAAGCACGAGACCGATTGCTGGCTGGAAATCACCACCCTGTTGATTCCCGGGGAGAATGATTCAGACAAGGAACTAGACGAGATGACCCGTTGGGTGGTGGAGAAGCTGGGACCGGACGTCCCCCATCATTTCAGCGCCTTCCATCCCGATTGGAAGATGATGGACAAGTCTTCAACCTCCCTCTCCACCCTGATCCGGGCCCGCAAGATCGCCATGGACAACGGGCTTCGCTATGTCTACACCGGCAACGTCCACAATACCGAAGGTGACAGTACATGGTGCCACCACTGCGGTCAGCTGCTCATAGGGCGCGACTGGTATGTGCTCAAGGAATGGAACCTCACTCCCGGGGGCAAGTGCAGCCAGTGTGGGACCCCATTGGCCGGGCTGTTCGAAGACAGACCCGGCGACTGGGGACCCAAGCGCTATGTGGTCGACATGTCGCAGTTTGTGGATTGAGAATTTGCTGAATCACCCCAGAGATACCGAGGGCACAGAGCAAGGAAAACCTGTGCTGTGTCCTCGTGGTGCCATTTATTAGGACAAACAGACTGTTTCCCGTCCCCCTATCAGGGAATTCTTCCCTGCCGGCGTTATAATAATTTGATTTATCGACAGAGGTTTGACGGAACCGCTGGATCTATGAGAAGGAGTGATATGGCAGAACATGCAAGCTGGCAACTGGGCATCGACGGATTCACCTATGAGGATCTGTACGACCCCCATCGTCTCAAGGATCTTGCCGTGGTTTTCGACCGGCATGTGGACCAACGCGACCCTCAGCTGTTGCAAGAGTTCGACGAATACCGTGCCTGCCAGGGTGAAGGGATGGCGCCGGAGAAGGTGTCGGAACTGCTGGTGCGGATGGCGCCGTTTCTGGGCGACTTCGTGGCTCGCCTGTTTCGCATCGAGGAACAGCGTGCCAGGCAGACGGAAAGGATTGCTGAAGAAATGGAGACCGTTTTCCGCTATCGCGATGTGATCGTCGGCAAGGAAGCGGCCAGGCGCTTCAAGCGGGAAAAAGTCGACGATTGGGACCTCGAAGCCCTGATTCAGAGGTTCGAAGCATTGTTCGGTGCCTTGGCCGTAGCTGTAGACGACCGGGAAAAATCGGTGGCCCGATTGGCGGTCGATCTTCAGGGGGGCAACGAACAGGTGCAAAGGCTGGCCGAAGCAGGCGATCTCTCCCCACTGAAGGATCGAGTGGCGGAAATCCGACAGCGGCTCCAGCGGCACACTGAATCATCCAGTTTGTTTGCCGATGTCCTGGCGCAGTCCGATCCTCAATTGATAGAGGCCCTGTATGAATGCGTGCTGCGTTGGACCTACGCCGCTTCGCGTCATCCCAGTCTACAGCAACAGGTGAGCGGTTGGGTCAGCTTCAAGACACCGGCCCGGACCGATTTCGACAACCTGGTCGAGCACCAGACGGTCGAGCAGGGGAGGGTCAAGTCCTGGGTCACCCCTGAAGGGCACCATCGCCGCCGTGACGGTTTCAGTCTGACGGACAACCGCTATCGCAACCTGCGGCCGGTCCTGTACGAAGTCGATCACTGCATCTACTGCCACGAGCGTGATACCGATTCCTGCTCCAAGGGTATGCGGGACAAGCGCAAAGGCGGCTTCAAGACCAGTCATTTCGGCAGTCCGGTGACCGGTTGCCCCCTGGAAGAGAAGATTTCCGAGATGCACTGGGTCAAGCGTCAGGGGGACGACATAGGGGCCCTGTCATTGATCATGGTGGACAATCCCATGTGCCCTGGCACCGGCCATCGGATCTGCAACGAGTGCATGAAGGGATGCATCTATCAGAAGACCGAACCGGTCAACATTCCAGAGATCGAGACCAATGTGCTGACCGACGTCTTCAATCTTCCCTACGGGTTCGAGATCTACAGCCTGCTGACACGCTGGAATCCCCTCAATGTGCGGCAGCCCTATCTATTGCCCTACAACGGCAGGAAAGTGCTGGTGGTGGGCATGGGGCCTGCCGGTTACACCCTGGCCCATTACCTGGCCAACGAAGGGTTTGGCGTGGTGGGTATCGACGGATTGAAGATCGAGCCCTTGCCCAAGGAGTGGATCGGTGATCTGGACACCCCACCCCAGCCGATCCGGGATTTCCAGGATCTCTACGACGATCTGGGGGACCGGGTCATGCTTGGCTTTGGCGGGGTGGCTGAATACGGTATCACCGTACGCTGGGACAAGAACTTCCTCAAGGTCATCTATCTGACCCTGGCGCGGCGCCGCAATTTCCGCTGTTACGGTGGAGTGCGCTTTGGCGGGACCCTGACCATCAATGAAGCCTGGGATCTGGGCTTCGACCACATCGCCATCGCTGCAGGGGCTGGTAAGCCTACCATCATTCCGCTCAAGAACAACCTCATCCGTGGCATCCGCAAGGCCTCGGATTTTCTGATGGCTTTACAGCTTTCCGGGGCGGCCAAGCGTTCGTCGCTGGCCAATTTGCAGGTGCGCCTGCCTGCCGGGGTCATCGGAGGTGGCTTGACCGCCATCGATACCGCCACCGAATTGCTCGCCTATTATCCGCTTCAAGTGGAGAAGGTCCTGCACCGTTACGAGACCCTGTCCGGCGTATTCGGCGAGGACAAAGTGCGCGCCGGCTATGATGCAGAGGAGCTGGCGATTCTGGATGAGTTTCTCGAGCATGGACGCGCCATTCGGGCCGAGCGGGAGCGGGCTCTGGCCGCAGGAGAGACGCCTGACTTTCTGCCGTTGCTCAACCAGTGGGGGGGCGTGACCGTTTTCTATCGCCGCGGGATGCGCAATTCCCCAGCCTACCGGGAGAATCACGAGGAAATCCGTGAGGCTCTGGAGGAGGGAATTCGCTTGGCCGAGGGGATGAGTCCCCTGGAGGCGCTGGAGGACGAAAACGGCCATCTGCAGGCGGTCCGGTTCCAGCGTATGGTCGAGGACGAGGGACGATGGAAGGCTGGCGACGAAGTGCTCGAAGTTCCCCTCCGCAGCCTGATGGTGGCCGCCGGTACCTCTCCCAATACTCTTTATGAAGAGGAGCATCCCGATACCTTCGAGATGCAGGGTAAGTTCTATAAGCCGTTCGTGCCGGAATGGGTCGACGGTATTCCCGGGTTGAAACCCGTGGAGGACCAGGCGCTGAGACCCAAACTCAGCTCCCCTGCACCTTTTACCTCCTATCAGCGGGGCGGAAAATTCATCACCTTCTATGGCGACAACAATCCCGTCTATGCCGGAAACGTGGTGCGCGCCATGGCTTCGGCCCGTGACAGCTATCCTCACATTGTCCGTCTGTTCCAGCAGGAATCGGGTGAGGGGGTTGAAAAGCAGGCAGTGCGTGACGACCACTGGAGAAAGTTCCGTACCCACCTGGACGGATTGCTCCAGGCCCATATCGTCGAGGTGATCCGCCTGACTTCCAATATCGTGGAAGTGGTGGTGAAGGCCCCCATGGCGGCCAAGCACTTCGCCCCCGGGCAGTTCTACCGTATCCAGAATTTCGAGTCCCATGCCCCCACACGCCACGGCACCCGCCTGGCTTCCGAGGGGTTGGCGCTGACCGGAGCCTGGGTGGACAAGGACCGCGGCGTGGTCTCCCTCATCGTGCTGGAGATGGGGACGTCATCGAAGCTCTGCGCGCTATGGAAGCCGGGTGACCCGCTGGTGGTGATGGGGGTGACCGGTGCACCCACGGATATCCCCTCGGGCCGGACCGTGCTCCTGGTCGGTGGCGGCCTGGGCAATGCGGTGCTGTTCTCCATCGGCAAAGCCCTGCGGGCGGCCGGTAATCAAGTGCTCTATTTCGCTGGTTACCGCAAATCGTCTGACGTGTTCAAGGTGAAGGAGATCGAAGAGGCTTCGGATGTGATCGTGTGGTCGGTGGACGACATTCCCGGCAATCAGGCCATCCAGCCGACCCGGGACCAGGACAAGACCTTCGTCGGCAACATCGTTCAGGCCCTGGTGGCCTATGCCAAGGGCGAGCTGGAGTCGACACCCATTCATCTGGACGATGTCGACTCTCTGATCGTGATCGGTTCCGATCGGATGATGAAGGCGGTCAAGGAGGCACGCTACGGTGTGCTTGCCCCCTACATGAAGAAGCAGCACACCGCCATCGGTTCCATCAATTCACCGATGCAGTGCATGCTCAAGGGTGTCTGTGGCCAGTGCCTGTGCCGTCATACCGATCCCGGGAGCGGCAAGGAATACTTTGTCTATTCCTGCTACAACCAGGATCAGGAGCTCGACCGGGTCGATTTCGATCATCTGCATGCCCGTCTGCGCCAGAACACGGTGCAGGAGAAACTGGCAGGCAAATGGCTGGACTATATCCTTGGGCCTGACCTTGCAGAGTGATTGTCCCTGCGTACACCGGATGTCTCCGATGATGCCACGACCGACACTGTCTGGGCCGGTTTCAAACCGGCCCCTGCCGTGTCAGAATGAGAAGTTAGCCCATTTGCTGCATATTCCAGTTAACATCCTGGAAAAAATCGGTAGAATATCTCGATTAACCTGGCTTAATATTCCTAGCAACCAACCTAGACAAGAGAGACTGATTTTTTATGGTTACGATTCGTCTGACGCGCGGCGGCGCGAAGAAACGTCCTTTCTATCACGTCATCGTGGCGGACAAACGTGCCAAGCGTGACGGCCGTCATATCGAACGGCTCGGCTTCTTCAATCCTTTGGTTGAGGAAGGTGCCGATCGTCTACGTTTGGACATGGAACGGGTGGAGTATTGGTTGGGCCATGGCGCCCAGATGACCGACCGGGTCAAGAGTCTGCTCAAGGAATGGCGAAAGATGCAATCCGCCCAGCCGGAACAAGTGGCCGAGGAACAAAGCTGATTTCCTGAGGGCTGGTGTCGCGACGTATTCAGCTTGGCGAAATTGCCGGCGTTCATGGAGTCAAGGGATGGGTGAAGGTCTATTCCCATTCCCAGCCGCGGGAAAACATACTTCGGTATTCGCCCTGGCAACTGGAGCAGCGAGGCACGATACGAACGCTGGAACTGTTGCAAGGGAGACGTCAGGGAAAGAACGTGGTGGCGCGGCTGCAGGGGATTGACACCCGCGAGCAGGCCGAGGCCTTGCGTGGAGCCCGGATCAGTGTCGAGCGCACGCAGTTCCTTCCGTTAGCCGAGGGCGAATATTACTGGGCCGATCTGATCGGACTCGAGGTGACCGATACCCAGGGAAATTCCTTGGGTAAGGTGAAGAATCTGATGGAAACCGGCGCCAACGACGTGCTGATCGTCCGTGACGAAGAGGGTAGGGAGATCCTGATTCCCTGGTTGCGGGATCGGGTGATCCTGGAAGTGGATTTGATGACAGGACACATCCGGGTGGACTGGGACCCGGACTATTGATGCGTTTCGACGTCGTGACCTTGTTTCCCGAAATGGTCGATCATGCCAGCCGTTTCGGTGTCACCGGGCGGGCGCTGGAACGCGGGCTGGTCGAACTGGCCTTGTGGAATCCCAGGGACTACGCCCACGATCGACATCGCACCGTGGACGACCGTCCCTATGGCGGTGGTCCTGGGATGGTGATGAAGGTCCAGCCGCTGCGGGACGCCATCCTGGCCACGAGGCGTGCAGATCCCCGGGAGGGGCGGGTGATCTATCTGTCACCCCAGGGGCGCAGGCTGGATCAAGCGGCGCTGGCGCGTTTGGCTGAACGTCAACGACTGATTCTGGTGGCAGGCCGTTATGAAGGTATCGATGAACGCCTGATGGAAGGTGTCATCGACGAGGAATGGTCGATCGGTGATTACGTGTTGTCGGGCGGCGAACTGGCGGCACTGGTCATGATCGATGCAGTGACCCGGTTGCTGCCGGGGGTGCTGCACCACGAGGAATCGGCCAGGCAGGATTCCCATGTGGATGGATTGCTGGATCATCCACACTATACCCGTCCTGAAGAGATCGACGGGAAGCGGGTGCCGGAAGTGCTGCTTAACGGCGATCACCAGGCGATCCGGCGCTGGCGGTTGAAGCAATCGCTGGGCGGGACCTGGCTGCGGCGTCCGGACCTGTTGGACAGCCTGGATTTGTCCGCAGAGCAGCGGGTGTTGCTGGAAGAATTCAAAAGTGAGATGAAAAGTGAAGGGGACACGAACGATGAGTAATATCATAGAACAGCTCGAAACAGAACAGATGGCCAAACTGGCCAAGCGGGTGCCTGACTTCAATCCCGGCGACACCGTGGTGGTTCAGGTGAAGGTGAAGGAAGGCAACCGTGAAAGGTTACAGGCGTTTGAGGGCGTGGTGATCGCCCGTCGCAACCGTGGCTTGAATTCCTCTTTCACGGTGCGCAAGGTCTCCCATGGGGAAGGTGTGGAAAGGGTGTTTCCCTTACACAGCCCTCTGGTGGAAGACATCACCGTGAAGCGCCGTGGTCGGGTCCGGCGGGCCAAGCTGTATTACCTGCGCGAACGGCGCGGAAAGGCGGCGAGGATCAAGGAAAAAATCTGATTTGAAAACGGGCGCACCAGGCGCCCGTTTTCAGATAAGCAGTGACGATTCGTTGGCAACCCCTCGATCCTGGCCCCCCATTCCAGTGCATAGTGGAAACTCCGTGTGGCGTTCTGGAGGTGGCAGGGCAGGGAGATGTCATCAGCGCTTTGCAGTGGCACCTGGAGCATCCACTCCCAGATTCAATCTCGGCAGTCGTTGAAATTCAAATCCAGCTGTCGCGTTACTTTGCCGATCCGCACCACGACTTCGACTTCCGGCTTGCCATGCGGGGGACCGTCTTCTTTCGCCGGGTCTGGCAACGTCTGCTCGATATTCCTGTGGGGCGGGTCATGACCTATGGACAGCTGGCAGCCGGGTTGGCAACCTCCCCCCGTGCCGTGGCCTCGGCCTGTCGGGCCAATCCCTATCCGGTGATCGTTCCTTGTCACAGGGTGGTTGCCAAGTCCGGGTTGGGGGGGTATTGCGGCCAGATTCATGGCCCAATGTTGGCAATCAAACGTTGGCTGCTGAAACATGAGGGGTACCATGGATGAACAGCATTCAGAACGAAATATTCGCCTGATCCGGCGTTTCACCGAAGCTCTGTGGCTGGAGGAAGGTCTGAGTGCCAATACCCTGCAGGCC
>CAYUPV010000002.1:0-46863 GCA_964445885.1 uncultured Methylococcales bacterium | reverse complement strand
GAGGAGTGAGATGTGAGGAGTGAGATGTGAGGAGTGAGATGTGAGGAGTGAGGAGGCGCCTTATCTCTTATACACCTCACATCTTACCCCTCACTCCTCACGTAATACCGTATTTCTGCATCCGATAAAGCAGTGTGTCTCGGCTGATACCTAGCAGGCGGGCGGAACGGCTGCGGTTGCCTTGGGTGCGTAGCAATGCCTGGCGGATCAGTTCCATTTCCACCTCTTCCAGTGAAAGCCCGCTGGAAGGCAGTTCGATTCTGAATCTGCGGGTTTTCTGTTCGGCAGTGATTTCAAGCGGCAGGTTTTCCGGTTCGATTGTGCGGCCTGCCAGCAGGATGGCCAGACGCTCGCAAACGTTGCGAAGCTCACGTACGTTGCCGGGCCAGTCGTGATTCTGCAGGCAGCGTATGGCGGCTTTGGAAAAGCCGGCCGGTTCCATATCATGATTGACTGCAAAACCTGCCAGGAAATGTTCTGCCAGCAGGGCAATGTCTTCCTTGCGTTCACGCAGGGGCGGTATTTTCAGAGGGACTACGTTCAGCCGGTAATACAGATCTTTGCGGAAGTTGCCCTGTTCGATCCTCGCCTCCAGATCGGCGTTGCTGGCGGCTATGATGCGCACATCCACCGATTCGGTGTGGGTGTCACCCACTGGCTGGCATTCACCCGTTTCCAGAAAGCGCAGCAGCTTAGCCTGCAGCGGGGCTGGCATGGAATCGATTTCATCGAGAAACAGGGTACCACCATGGGACGCCTGGAGTTTCCCTTGCTGATTGGTGTTGGCGCCGGTGAAGGCCCCCTTGCGGTGACCGAACAATTCAGACTCCGCCAGGGATTCCGGGAGGGCCGCACAGTTGATGGTGATAAAGGGTTGGTTGGCGCGTGGACTGGATTGCTGCAATGAGCTGGCCAATACTTCCTTGCCGGTGCCCGTCTCACCAGAGATGAGGACGGTGACATCCGTGGCTGCCACCATTTTGGCGGCTCGCAACACCGACTCGAAATTTGGCGATCTGCCGATGAGTGCTTTGAACTTCTCCATGAGGTCCACCCTGTTCTTTTTAATGTGCATAACCATTGGGTTCAACTGTGGGAAGGCCGCCATCAGGGCCAGCATGACCATCACGAAACCAGCAAAGTGACGGAACCGGCGCATCCTCGACAGGCGTACCATCCAGTTCGTCATTATACCGACCCCCATCACTGCAGGTAAAGTTCCCAGACCAAATGCGGTCATGGTCACAGCTCCCCTGATCGGATCCCCGGCGCTGGCGGCTAAGGCCAGCGAAGCATAGACCAGGCCACAGGGCAGCCATCCCCAGATCATGCCAAACAGAAACGCCTGCGATAGGTTGGTGACCGGAATGAGGCGTCTGCCAAAAGGTTCGATGCGACGCCATAATCGACTTCCCAGCTTTTCCAGGTAGGCGAAGCGGGGAAACCACCCGCCTATGTAGAATCCGGCACTGCCCATGATGAGAGCGGCTACGATTTGGAGAATCCGGTATCCCAGATCGTGATCGAAGGGAAGTTCCAGCACATAACGTAGACTGCCGGCAATCATACCGGCCATGGTATAGCTGAAGATCCGACCCAGGTTGTAACACAACACGAAGGGAGTGAGTCGTCTCTTGCGTTCGCGAATTTCCCGGCTGAGGCTCAGGGTCAGGGTGCCGATGATGGAACCGCACATTCCCAGGCAGTGGAAACTGCTGAACAGCCCCATGATCAGGGCCACCAAGTGGATGGGTGAAAAAACCTGCTGGATCATCATGGGGTTAAACCTTATCACAAAGTTACTTTTCCGATGATTCGTCTGATGTGTGGCATATCACACAGTCGGTGTGTGATATGCCACATCTGTGAGAGGGGGGTGGCGGCATTGGCTTAAAATGATTTGTATAATCAATGTATTGAAATTATGGTCCGGTAATTGCTTTTCGATTTCATTGGCTTGGTAAATTCCACTTTCCTTATATAAAAAATTTAGGGAGGTATCCAATGAAGAGAAGAACCGGACGGAAATGGCCTGCATTGATCGCTGCTGCGGTGGCAGCGCAATGTCAGATGGCGCTGGCAGAATATGAGGAGTTGCCGACGCTCGTCATCGAAGGCGAGGCGATGGAGGCGGGGACCGCATCGATTCAACCTGGCACCATCGGAACCCTGGATGCTTCCGAACTGCTGAAACACGTCCCCGGGGGGAACGTGAATCGTAATGGCCCATTGACCGGGTTAGCGCAGTTCCGCGGCATCTATGGCGACCGGGTCAATGTGCTGACTGACGGAATGAGTCTCAAGAATGCCGGGATCAACGCCATGGATTCGCGTATGAGCCATATTCCCTCGGCTCTGATTGGTAGCGTCAAGGTATACCGGGAAGTGACGCCTGTGAGCAGTGGTCTTGAGACCCTGGGCGGCTCGGTCATTACCCGCACTCGCAGGGTGGAGTTCGGCGATTCGGAAAAGTTTTCACCCCAGGCTTTTCTCACCGCTGGATACAACTGGATCAGTAATGGCCATTACGGGGGTGGCGTGGTGGGTGTTGCTAATGAGCATTACCGGATCTTTGCTTCCGGCAGTCGGGAGAAGGGTGACAATTATCGCTACAAGGACAACCGCAACATGAAGCCCACTCTCTACGAGCGCAGTACCTGGCAGGTGGGATTCGGTGTGCGTCGCAGCGGCCACGAACTCGGCTTCGCCTACGACAACAAGCGCACCGGAGAGACCGGTACTCCCGCACTGCCCATGGATATCCGTTTCGTGGACACCGATGTGTATCACGGCGACTACAAGATTGATCTGCCTCATGGGATGAAATTGTCCTTTGACGGTTTTTACCAGAATGCCAATCACATCATGACCAACTGGGAGTTGCGTCAGGCGCCCTCTAACAAGGCTTTGTTTCGGACCATGAAGACTGATGTGAACGCTGGCGGTTACAAGGTGGCTTTGACGATCCCCAAGGTGGGAGCAGGTGAATTGGAGATCGGGGTCGACGGGGACTTGGCCACCCATAATGCCAGGATCAGGAATCCGAACAATGCCAAGTTTTTTGTCGATTTCTTCGACGATGTCAACCGGAACCGCTATGGCGCCTATGCGGAATGGCGCGGAAACATCGATGACCGCCTGTCTTTGACTGCTGGAGTGCGTTACCGTTATACCTTTATGGATGCCGGCAAGGTGGATGGGACGCCGGCAAAGCTAATGCCGCCAGCCAGGGTGTTGCGTGATCGTTTCAATGATGCCGACCGGCGCCAGGATCAACACGACGTGGATGTGGGGCTGAATCTGCACTATCACCTGACCAATCAGCTCGATCTGGCACTGGGGTTGGCCAGAAAGACCCATGCACCCACTTTCCAGCAACGCTATAACTGGTTGCCGCTGGAGGTCAGTGGGGGGTTGGCAGATGGCCGGGTCTACGTGGGCGATATCGGCCTGGACAGTGAAAAGTCCTATGAGGCGGTCGCCGGTTTCGATCTCCATCTGGATCAGCTCGGCCTGGTGGAGGGGGTCTACCTGGAACCCAGAGCCTTTTATCGTTACGTGAACGACTACATCCAGGGACAGCCGGAGACCGATCCGACCGTCCTGATGGTGGCCAACGCGACGCTTCCCAATGGCTGTCCCAATAATCCTTCGGGTAAGACGTCTGCCTGTGTGCTCCGTTGGAGCAACATCAATGCCCAGCTGTATGGGGTGGACATGCAGGGCGGTTTCGCCGTGGGCGAACACTGGCGGGTGGATGGCCTGATGACTTACACCCGGGGTGAGAAGATCAGTGGCAAGAACGACAATCTCTACCGCATCGCTCCCCTCAACGGACGGGTCAGGCTGACCTACTCCATTTGGGACTTCGCCTTCTCAGGGGAATACGTGGGGGCATTGCGCCAGGACAAGGTGGCTCAATTCAACAACGAACTCAAGACCTCCGACTGGAGCATCCTCAATTTACGGGTGATGTACCAGCCTTCGTATCAATACGTGGGGGGGCTCCGGCTGGCGTTCGGGATCGACAACGTGTTCGACAACCGTTATGCCGATCACCTCAATGGGGTCAACCGCTCCCAGGGGGTGCGGGGTGTTGCGGTGGGGGACCGGGTACCCAATCCGGGACGTGGGTATTATGCAACCCTCAGTTATCAATTCTGACAGACCGCCGCCCAGCCCTTACCCGGGTGTGACCCGCCTCTTCCTCCCCTCTTCCGTTCCGGGAGAGGGGCAGGGGGGGAGGCGATCCTCCCCGGTGTCCGGGCTTAGCGGCTATCGAACAAGGTGTGGATCTTTTCCTGGATAGCCTGCGCCGTTGTCCGTGGATCTTTGGCATCGCGAATGGGTCTTCCCACCACGATATAATCGGCCCCGGCCATGAAAGCCTCCTCGATGGTGACGACTCGCTTCTGGTCATTATGATTGCCTCCGCCCAGCCTGACTCCCGGGCAGACGATCAGAAGGGAATCACCAAGTTCTCGTCGTAGCAGGGAAGCTTCCCTGGCAGAGGCAATCACGCCTTCCAAACCAGCCTCGTGTGCCAGGCTGGCACGGCTCAGGACCAGTGCCGGCAAGTCTCCCTGATATCCCATCTCCTGCAGATCCTGTTCATCCAGGCTGGTCAATACCGTGACTGCCAGGATCTGTAGCGATTCGCCCTTGCCCCTGGCGGCAGCCTCCATGATGGCCCGGTCGCCATGAACCGTGGCGAACTGGACTCCGGTATGGCTCAGAGCGCGCACGGCCCGTTCGACCGTGACGGGTATGTCATAGAACTTGAGGTCGGCGAAGACCTTCTTTCCCCGCTGCTGAAGCCAGTCGATCAGAGTGAAATAATCACCAGCCATGAACAGTTCCAGGCCAATCTTATAGAATGAGACTTCCTCTCCCAGCTGTTCGACCAGATGTCGAGCCTGCTCGTGGGTTGGCAGATCCAGGGCGACGATCAGACGGTCGCGGGGGGGGATGGGATCAGTAGGCAGGTTCATGAGTGCTCCTGGCTGAAATGAGAGGGTAATGATACAAAATTTGTCTTCGGATGCTGGGGAAAAGGCGTGTTTGCTGTCCTGACTCAAATGTTTCTGCTGATTCTGTGTGGTGCCATCTGGCGGCTGATACGACCCGCGGGACTGGATGGAGACCAAACCCGCAGGGTTTTGACGGCAGTGGTGTATTACCTGTTCCTGCCTGCCTTGATTCTGAAGCTGATGAGCCGCTCGCAGCTGGGAGCGGAAAGTCTCAGGATTTCCCTTTACGGGTTGGCGGTGATGGTCTGTGGCGCGTTGCTGAGTAGCGCTTACATTTATTGGAGACGGCTTCCCGCGCGTCAAGCGGGAGCCCTCTGGCTGGCGGTCTGCTTTCCCAATGTCACTTTTCTGGGGTTGCCGGTGTTGCTGGAAACCTTTGGCGACTGGGCGGCACTTCTGGTGATTCAACTGGACCTGTTTGCCTTTACCCCGCTGGTGCTGACCGTTGGCATTTTTGTGGCCAGGGCATTTGGTAGTGGTGGCCAAGGCAATCATTTTGCTGCTTTGCTCCGCGTGCCCCCCCTGTGGGCAGCGGCTTTGGCCATTGGACTGAGCGCGTCCGGCTGGCACTGGCCTTCCTGGGCGCTGGACTTTCTGAATCTTCTGTCAAGGGGAGTGACACCGATGATGTTGTTGTCGCTGGGCCTGGCGCTGGATTGGCGGGCGCTGAGCTGGCGTTTATGGCCCCAGGTATTCCCGGTCGTTGTGTTCAAACTGGGGTTGATGCCCCTATTCGGATGGTGGCTTGCGTATCGGCTGGGATTTTCCGGCGACAAGGCGATCGCTTTGATTCTCGAGGCGGGTATGCCGAGTATGTTGTTTGGTGTGGTGCTATGTGACCGCTATGGTCTCGACAGTCGACTCTACGCCGTCCTGGTCACCGTGACCACTTTGCTTTCCATCGTTACCCTGCCGATGTGGGGTGATTTCACAGGGCTGGTATCGTTGCGGTAAGTACCCGATAATAACAGACCCGAATAGTGCATCAGTCGGATTCGGACAAGATTTTCAACGACAATGAGAGGGCGAAACATGGGTTTCATGCAAGGGAAAAAGGCATTGATCGTGGGATTGGCAAGCAATCGCTCGATTGCCTGGGGAATCGCTCAGGCAATGCACCGGGAAGGTGCGGAGCTGGCCTTCACCTATCAGAACGACAAACTCAAGGACCGGGTGGGTAAGCTGGCGGCTGAATGCAGTTCCGATCTGACGGTGGCCTGTGATGTCAGCAGTGACGAGGAAATCCAGGGGGCGTTCGACTATTTGAGGCAGCACTGGGACGGCCTGGATGTGATTGTGCATTCGGTGGCATTTGCTCCGCGTCGGGCGCTGGAAGGCGATTATCTGGAAGCCGTGGATCGTGAGGCCTTTCAGATTGCCCAGGACATCGGTTCATACAGTTTTGCCGCTCTGGCCAAGGCGGGCCGGCCGATGCTGCGCCCAGGTGGGGCGTTGCTGACCCTGAGTTATCTGGGGGCCGAAAGGGTGATTCCCAATTACAATGTGATGGGTATCGCCAAGGCCAGCCTCGAGGCCAATGTGCGCTATATGGCCTCCTCATTGGGGCCGGAGGGTATTCGCGTCAATGCTGTTTCTGCGGGCCCCATTCGTACTCTGGCAGCCGCCGGCATCAGCAATTTCCGGGAGATGCTGAGCAAGGCCGAATCAGCCGCACCCCTGCGCAAGAATGTGACCATCGACGAGGTCGGTAACACCGCTGCTTTCCTTTGTTCCGACTTGGCATCTGGGATCACCGGAGAGGTGGTGTATGTGGATGCGGGCTATCATATCGTCGGATTGGCATTCGAGGTCTGATGGTATTCGGTCATCTCGCTGTAGTCGATGGCTCGAATCCTGTGTTATCGAGGTACCTTGATTCTTCAAGGTGCCTTGACCACTGCCAAGGGAAAGGTTTCCCGTTTGAGGAGTGCCTGAAACGATTTGGCCGGCATGGGCTTCCCAAACAGGTAACCCTGGCCTTCATCGCAGCCGCTTGCCTTGAGAAGATCCAATTGGCCCGGAGTCTCGATTCCTTCGGCCAACGTTTTCAGATGAAGGCTGTGGCCGAGGCTGATGATCCCGCGGACGATGGCAGTACTGTGCGGATCGTACTCGATGGGGGTGATGAACGATCGGTCGAGTTTCAGAGTGTCGAGAGGGAAGCGCCGCAGATAACTGAGAGAAGAGAAGCCGGTGCCGAAATCATCCAGCGCCAGCTGGATGCCCAGCTGCTTGAGTTGTTCCAGGATGAGGGTGGTATGTTCGATATCGAGCATGGCCACGGATTCCGTGATTTCCAATTCAAGTAACCGGGGATCGATCGGATAAAGCTGTAACAATTGTTGGAGCAGTTCGGGTAGCTGTTGCTGGTGAAACTGTTGGGCGGAAATATTGACTGCCAGTCGCACAGGCCCCAGCGATTCCTGTTGCCAGGCAAGCAATTGTTGGCAGGCCTGCTGCATGATCCATTTAGTGATGGGGGCGATGAGACCGGCCTCTTCGGCCAAAGGAATGAAATCCTGAGGGGTGAGCAGCTGATATTCCGGGTGATGCCAACGTAAGGTGATTTCTGCCCCGCACAACTTGCCGGCATCGAGACAGATCTGGGGTTGGAAATAAAGCTCCAGTTCATCATAGTCGATGGCATGGCGCAGATACCCTTCAAGGGCCAGGGGTTGGGTGATGGGAGGCTCAAAGTCAGGCCGATACCGGCACCAGATATTCCCGCCCTTTTTCTTGGCGTGCTGCAGGGCCAGATCGGCAGCGTGCAGTAAGGTTGGGACATCTTTGCCATCTTCGGGATAAAGGCTGAATCCGAGGCTGACGGTGACACAAAACTCACGGTGGTTGACATAGACCGGTTGATGGAGGGTTTCCAGCAAGCTGGTTGCCAGCTGTGGGGTTTTTTGCTGACCATAAGCGATCACGGCGAAGGTATCGGCCTCGAAGCGATACAGTTGGCCGCGAATCAGGGTTTCATTCAATCCTGATGCCAGGCGATCTGCCACAGCGGCCAAGAGCCGGTTACAGGTGAGATACCCGAGACTGCCGATGAACAACTTGAAACGATCGATGTTGATCAGATAAACGGCGACAGGTTCTGTCTTGTGATGGGTCAATCTGTAGGCCAGATCCTGTTGAAAAAGCTGTTGATGAGGGAGCCTTGTGACCGGATCGTGACCCGCCTGCCATTTCAGTACCCGGATCAAAAGGAAGGTCAGCAGTGAGCGTAGCAGTGCTGCAACGAACAGGATCGCCAGAAATGTCGCGATGAAGACAGGCAGTTCGTTACCCACGACTCCAACCAACAGGGCCACTAAGGAGGCCGCGATCAGGATATCCAAGGCCGCTGTCAGTGTCCCCAGTGAGCAAAAAGGGAATCTTCTTGTCATCTCTGTACTTCGTTGGAGGAATGGTGGCTCCCATTGTAGTGGTCTGATCGGGTGAAATCTCCTGTTTTTCCGTGAGAACCCTCTCCATGCTATACTCATAAGCTAAAATTTCGGGGCCGGCGAAGTGACCTGGCCAGTTTCCAATTTGGTGTTTAGGGGCAATCAGTCGTCATGAAATGGCTCAATATTGGTTTAATCCGTCTGTTTGAATTCATCACCTTGGTTTTGTACTCGTTTTTCGTGCTGACTTACTTTGGCGCGTTTCTGCTGATCCCGCTCGATATCTTGTCCCTGCTGGTCAGTGGTGGCGAAATGCTCGGTCTTCCCAGCTTGCTGGGTCTTCCGGCAGCGGCAGCAGTGACCGGCTATTTGTGCTATCTGGTCTATAAGATGCCGGGGCTGATCCAGGTCATTCTCAGTGGTGGGCTGGAGCTGACCAATGCCGGACATCTTCAGTTGTGTCATCTGGAAGAGATTGCTGAAAAACTCAGTGATTCCAGGGCCGCAGACACAACGGTGTCAAGTGCCTGAGTCGATTACCGGATAAAGCCTTCAGGCGATGTCCAAGCTATTCCTGTCAGCGCTATTGTTCTTCATGACGGCCGCTTCTGCGGCCGTTTTTCAATGGCACGACAGTGACGGTCAGACCCATTACAGCGACAGGCTGCAGCCTGGGGCAGAACAGGTTCGGCTACCACCTGATTTCGTCTACATTCCGGTCGAATACGTCTACGATGGGGACACGGTAAGGTTGCAGGATGGGCGCAAGATCCGCTTGCTCAACATCAACACGCCCGAGATCGAGAGCGAACGCAAACGTGGGGAGCCGGGTGGGAAAGAGGCCAAGGCGCGGTTGGAATCGCTGGTGCAGGGGCAAAAGGTGCGGCTGGAATACGATGTGGAGCATCGGGACAAGTATGGCCGTACCCTGGCGTACCTGTTCAACGAACAGCGCATGCACCTCAATCGACTCCTGGTGCGCGAAGGTTGGGCGATCGCCAGTATCCATCCGCCCAATCTGAAATACCTGGATGCGATCCTTGCCGCCCAGGCCGAAGCGGAGCGGGAGAAGCGTGGTATTTGGCATATGGCGCATTACGCAGCGAAGCCCATTGAAATTTTGCGGCGCAAACACCTTCATGGGTGGCAGCGCCTGATCGGTACCCCCCTGACTATCAAGCAGGGACGCAAATATCTCAGACTGCTGTTTGCGGCGGATTTGGCCGTGATGATCCCCAAGGCGAATCTCAAATGGTTCCCGAACCTTGATGCTTATCTGGGGCGTCGCCTGGAGGTTCGCGGCTGGCCATCGAGACGGGGAAGGATTCATTCCATTCTGGTGCGCCATCCAAGCGCGTTGATCATTCTCGACTAAGGCGAGAGGGGAGGGTATATTTTTGCCTTTTGTAATCAGCGAGAAGGCCATGGTTGGAGATTATCGAAAGTTTGTCTGTGTCGTATGCGGGTTTATCTATGATGAGGCGGAAGGTGATCCGGATGGCGGATTACCGCCCGGTACCCGATACGAGGATATTCCGGATGACTGGGTCTGTCCTGAATGCGGCGCTTCCAAGGAGGATTTCGAATTGCTCGAGGAATGACCCGAAGACCCCCTCCTTCGGGAGCGGGTTGCAAACCTGCCCGTGTCCTTAATGGGAATCCACCCATTGCTGGATCTGGGGAGCATTCAGGGCGCCGGATATCCGGTCGACTTCCTGACCATGGCGCAGCAGAACCAGGGTGGGAATGCTGCGAATCGAGAACCGCTGAGCCAGGCCGGGGCAGCTTTCTGTATTCACTTTGGCAAAACGGGCCTGGATCGCAAAGGCTGATGCTGCCTGAGCGAACGCGGGGGCCATCATCTGGCAGGGACCGCACCATGAAGCCCAAAAATCGATCACGACCGGCAAATCGTTATTGCTGATGAACCTATCGAAGCTTTGCTCGTTCAACTCCACCGGCTGGCCGCCGAGAAGAAGTTCATGGCATTTGCCGCAATGGGGGGTGTCGCCCAACTTCTCGTCGGGTACCCGGTTGATGGCGAAACAGTTTCCGCAAACGATTTGCATGGTTGTTCTCCCTGGTATTATTCCCGCAACAGCTCATCCAGTCGCCCTTCATGATTGAGGGCTGCCAGGTCCTGAAACCCGCCCACATAGTGATCGCCGATGAAAATCTGGGGGACGGTGCGGCGCCGGGTTCGTTTACGCATTTCTTCATACCGTTCCGGCTGCAGATCGATGCGGATTTTGTCGATCTGATCGACGCCCTTGCTTGCCAACAGCCTTTCGGCCATCAGGCAATAGGGGCAACGGGCGGTGGTGTACATGGTGATCTGTTTCATAGCATACCTTCGATATGGGGATGGACGGCTCAATTTGCAAGGGGTGATTTTACCCGCTGAAAGCGAAACGGAAATCCGTTAAACTAAAACGCTTTCAACTGTTGACAATGAGGACTCCGGTCATGCAGACACCCTGGATAGCCCCTTCGATTCTCTCCGCCGATTTCGCCCGCCTCGGCGAAGATGTCGATAAAGTAATGGCGGCGGGTGGCGATGTCGTCCACTTCGACGTGATGGACAATCACTTCGTCCCCAATCTGACCTTTGGCCCCATGGTTTGCAAAGCGCTGCGAAATTACGGGATCACCGCCCCCATCGATGTTCATCTGATGATCGCTCCGGTAGACCGGATCATTCCTGATTTCGCCGAGGCCGGCGCCAGTTACATTACCTTTCATCCGGAAGCTTCGGAGCATATCGATCGTACCCTGCAACTGATCCAGGATTCTGGCTGCAAGGCGGGCCTGGTATTCAATCCAGCCACGCCGTTGGATTATCTGGAATGGGCCATCGAGCGGGTGGACATGATCCTGCTGATGTCGGTGAACCCCGGTTTTGGTGGACAGTCCTTCATTCCTTATGTGCTCCGCAAGATAGAGAAAGCGCGTCAGATCATCGATGCCAGCGGCAGACAGATTCGTCTCGAAGTCGATGGTGGGGTCAAGGTGGACAACATCGCCAAAGTGGCTGCTGCCGGTGCCGATACGTTCGTGGCCGGTTCCGCCATTTTCGGCCAGCAGGATTACAAAGGCGTAATCGATGCCATGCGATCTGAAATCTCCAAGGGTCTGGCCGAGGCGGCCTGAGTTACTGCAACCGCACAAGGTGATCGAACCAAAGATCGTCTGCAACGACACCTATCATGACACCCAAACGTTTCCAGGAACTTGCCGGCCGCGGTTTCAACCGCATTCCGGTCACCCGCAAGGTGCTGGCCGATCTGGACACACCTCTGAGCGCCTATTTCAAATTGGTGGCCGGTCCCTATAGTTACCTGTTCGAATCCGTGCACGGCGGGGAGCAATGGGGGCGCTATTCCATCATTGGACTGCCGGCTCGTCGGGTGATACGGATCTCAGGGGAAAGGGTTCAGATCTGGCATGGCGGGGAAATAACCGAAGAGGTCGTTACCGGCGACCCTTTGTCCTGGATCAAACAGTTCGCCCGGCGTTATCAGATCCCTGACGAAGATGATCTCCCCCGTTTCAGTGGGGGGTTGGTAGGGTATTTTGGTTATGAAACCATTGGCTATATCGAGCCCAGGCTAAAACCGAGTCTGAACAAACCCGACGGACTGAACACCCCGGATATTCTGTTGATGGAATCGGAAGATCTGGTCGTCTTCGATAATCTGACCGGCAAGCTGCAACTGATCACTCATGCCGACCCGCAGGAACCCGATGCATTGGCGCGCGCTGAAGCCAAGCTGGATCTGTGGGTGTCCCGTCTGCACGGGAGTTGCCCCTATCCACAAGAACCCGACAGCAAGCACATCAGCGAGACCGATTTCATTTCCGGTTTTACCCGGGAAGGCTTCGAGCAGGCCGTGCGGCGCATCAAGGATTACATCGTTGCCGGCGACGTGATGCAGGTGGTGCTCTCCCAACGTCTGTCGATTCCCTATCGCGGTGATCCCCTGAGCGTTTATCGGGCCCTGCGTTGTCTCAATCCTTCGCCGTACATGTACCACCTCAATCTGGGGGATTTCCACATCGTTGGGTCCTCGCCCGAGATCCTGGTGCGGTTGGAGGAAGGCACGGTGACCGTCCGCCCGATCGCCGGTACCCGCCCCAGGGGTCAGACCGGGGAGGAGGACCGGTTACTTGAGCGGGAGCTCTTGGCCGATCCCAAGGAGTTGGCCGAGCACTTGATGTTGATCGATCTGGGGCGTAACGATGCAGGCAGGGTGGCTGAGATCGGCAGCGTCAAAGTGACCGACCAGATGATCATAGAGCGCTATTCTCACGTCATGCACATCGTCTCCAACGTGGTGGGAAGGATTCGTCCCGGGCTGGACGCCTTCGATGTCCTCAGGGCCACCTTTCCTGCCGGTACCGTGTCCGGTGCCCCCAAGATCCGGGCCATGGAGATCATTGCCGAACTGGAGCCGGTCAAGCGGGGTATATACTCGGGCGCCGTGGGGTATATCGGCTGGTCCGGCAATCTCGATACTGCGATTGCCATTCGTACTGCGGTGATCAAGGACGGTCAGTTGCATGTTCAGGCGGGGGCGGGCATCGTCCACGATTCGGTACCGGCCAGGGAATGGGAGGAGACCATGAACAAGGGGCGGGCACTGTTCCGTGCCGTGGCCCAGGCAGCGGAGGGTCTGACGGTATGAGCCGGGTAGTGATGATCGACAATTACGACTCGTTCACCTATAATCTGGTGCAGTATCTGGGGGAGCTGGGCGCCGAGGTCATCGTGGTGCGCAACGACCAGGTGAGCGTGTCCGATATCGAAAGGATCAAGCCCGAACGCATCGTCATCTCCCCGGGCCCCTGCACTCCCAAAGAAGCCGGAATCTCGGTGGAGACGATCCAGTACTTCAAGGGCAAGCTGCCGATCTTCGGCGTGTGCCTGGGGCACCAGAGCATCGGCGTGGCCTTCGGTGGACGCATCGTCCACGCCAAGACCATCATGCACGGTAAGACCTCAATGATCCGCCATCAGGACACCGGCGTGTTCCGGGGACTACCCAATCCTTTCGAGGCCACCCGTTATCATTCCCTGGTGGTGGAGCGGGAGAGCCTGCCGGAATGTTTCGAAATCACAGCCTGGACCGAAGACCGGCAGGGGAATTTCGAGGAGATCATGGGCTTCCGTCACAAGGAATATCAGATCGAGGGAGTCCAGTTCCATCCCGAGTCGATCCTGACCCGTCACGGTCACGCTCTGCTGCGTAACTTCCTGGAGAGCGAATGAACATTTCCGAGGCTATCAATCGTTTGCTGGCACAGGAGGCACTTTCAGCCGGGGAGATGCGTCAACTGACCGCCCAGATGGTCGAAGGGCAGGTGACGCCGGTGCAGGCAGCCGGTTTTCTGGTGGCGCTGCGGGCCAAAGGGGAAAGTGTGGAGGAAATCACCGCCGCGGTACAGGTACTGCGGGACAAGGCCGTGCAGATCGAGGTGAAAGGCGAACATCTGATAGATACTTGTGGAACCGGTGGCGATGCCCTCGATACATTCAACGTTTCCACTACTGCGGCCTTCGTGGTGGCCGGTGCCGGTGGTCGGGTGGCCAAGCACGGCAACCGTTCCGTATCGAGCCGCTGTGGCAGTGCCGATGTTTTGGAAGCTGCCGGGGTCAATCTCGAATTGACTCCGGAGCAGGTGAAACGATGTATCGAGGAAGTCGGCGTCGGCTTCCTCTATGCCCCCCGTCATCATGGTGCCCTGAGGCATATGGCTCCGGTCCGGCGCGAGCTTGGTGTCAGGACCCTGTTCAACTTGCTTGGGCCTCTGCTCAATCCCGCCAATGCCCCTCATCAGCTGCTGGGTGTGTTCGATCAACGGTATGTGGAGCCCTTGGCCCAGGTGCTACAGCAGCTGGGTAGCCATCACGTTTTGGTGGTCCACGCTGAAGATGGGCTGGATGAGATCAGTCTCAACAGTCCAACCCGGGTGGCAGAGCTGGTGGATGGACAGGTCCGATGTTATGTCATCGAACCCACCCAGTTTGGTGTGGAGCCTGCCCCGCTGGAACTGATCCAGGTGGAGACGGTGGAAGACAGTCTGAGGACAATGCGAGGCGTGCTCGAAGGTAGGCCTGGACCCGCCACTGATATCGTCGCCCTCAATGCCGGGGCGGCCATCTATGCCGCTGATCTGACGGATAGCCTGGCCGAAGGGGTGGAGAAGGCTCAGGATGTACTGGCCATTGGTGCCGGTTTAAATAAACTCAATGTCCTGATCGAATGGAGTCAAAGTCAATGAGTGATATTCTGCAGAAAATACTGGCCACGAAACAGGAGGAAGTGGAGAGAAAAAATCGGCGTTATCCTCTGAGGGAGGTCAGAGAAATAGCAGAATCCCAGTCTGTTCCTCTGGGTTTCCAGGAGGCGCTGGAGCGGCGGGTAGGTTCGGGCCAGCCGGCGATCATTGCAGAGATCAAGAAAGCCTCCCCCAGCAAGGGTCTGATCCGCGAGAATTTCGATCCCAAGCAGATCGCCCACAGCTATGCCAAGGGTGGGGCAACCTGTTTGTCGGTGCTTACCGATCAAACCTATTTCCAGGGATCCGAGGCCTATCTTCAGATGGCCAAGGATACTGCCGGGCTTCCCACTCTACGCAAAGATTTCTTTATTGATCCTTATCAAGTCTATGAGGCCCGCGCCATCCAGGCGGATGCCGTGCTTTTGATCGTGGCGGCATTGGAGGATTCCCTGATGCGCGATCTTTTCCAGCTGGCACAAGAGTTGTCCATGAGTGTTTTGGTGGAGATCCACGATGTGATTGAACTGGAAAGAGCGCTGCGGCTGGACGGGGGGATATTGGGGATCAATAACCGGAACCTGCGAACTTTCGCGACCTCACTTGAGAATACACTGAATCTACTGCCTCACATTCCCGAGGGCCGCCTGGTAGTGACTGAGAGCGCGATCCATACCCGTGAGGACGTCGAGAGGATGCGGGCCAATGATGTCCATGCCTTTCTTGTGGGAGAGGCCTTCATGCGTGCTGAGGAGCCCGGCAGCAGGTTGAAGGAGCTGTTCCATTGAAGATGCCTCGGCTTCAGGACTTTCATGCCTCGGGGTGAAATGGTGATTTCATGGGCGTTACCGTGAAAGATTCTAGATTCGCCGCAGAAATGAGTGGTACGCCGGATAAGCGTAGCGCATCCGGCAATGACCATTTCGATGTCCTCAAAGAACATCGCTTGATGCGCTGACGCTGTTCTGGCCTACAAGGTCCCTCTTGTTTTCTTTCACTCTCTGGGGAGTTGGCTAACCCTTCATGACAGTCACATGGCCGTGACCATTTTTTGTCTGCTGAAGAGGGGGAGGTATCTGCGGCAGCCTGTTATTCGGCAGGCGGCCAATTCACTTTTATATCGGCCTGGCTGCGTAGCTGGGCCTGATATTCCCTGAAAGTCAACATGCCATACAGACGCGCGATGTTCATTTTCAGGTTCTTGCGTTCTTCGGGCTTCAGTGCGGCGTAATCCCCCTCCAGGACCTCCAGTACCTGAATCAGGGCCTGGCGCCCATCCAGTAGCGGGACAGCCAGATTGATCGGTTTTCCGGCTTTCGGTTTGGGTGATGTGAACACTGCTTTGGTGATTTCCGGAAGCTGGGAATCCGAGCGGGTCAGCTCGGTGGTTTTCAGTTCAAGCCTGATCCTTTTCGCGACCTGATCGATATGTTCGCCCTGATCGAGCTCCGCCAACAGTGATTTCACCCGAGCCTCTAGCTGCCAGCGGGCCTTCTGTCGACGCAACAGGGAGGTGATTTCATCACGTACTTGCTCCAAGGGGCGGGCCTGGGACGGCTGGTGCTCCCTGACCCGGATGACCACGACAGAGCCGTCATCCAGTTCGATCGGTTCGCTGTTGTTGCCTGCCAGCACTTCATCACTGAACGCTGTCTCGCGTACCTTGGGGTTGGCAGCTATGCCTTTGCCATCGTCATCACGGGTAAACAGATCAGTATGCTGAATCTTCAGTCCCAGGGTTTCAACGGCGGGTTCCAAGGTCTGGGGGTTTTCGTAGGCTTGTTGGGCCAGTTGCTCTCCCAACTCGTAGAAACGGTTCTCTGCTTCCTGGCGGCGCACCGTTTGCAAAATCTGATCCCTGACCTCTTCGAAGGGTTTGATTTTCTCTGGCTGGATCTCGGTGACTTGAATCAGGTGGTAACCAAAAGGAGTTTCGACCGGGTCTGAAATTTCATCCTTGGCCAATGAGAAGGTAGCCTGTTCGAAACTCTTCTCCATCACCCCGCGGCGCACCCAGCCAAGATCTCCTCCTTTGTTCCTCGATCCGGGATCGTCTGAGGTTTCTTTGGCCAGTTTGGAGAAATCTTCGCCGTGGAGAAGCTTTTGGCGGATTTCCCTGGCCTTTCCCAGCGCCTTCTGCCTTTGTTCAGCCGTTGCCGTGGAAGGCACTGCAATCAGAATATGGCGAACATGACGTTGTTCCGGTGTCGAAAAGGCTTGTTGTTGCTCATCGTAATATTGTCTGATCTCCTCTTCGGAGGGCTCGATGGTCTTGGCAATCTGGTCGATGGATATTTTGACATAATCGAGCGCAACCTTTTCCGGTGTCTGAAATTGTTCGCGGTGGCTTTGGTAATAGGCGAAAATTTCCTCATCACTGACCTGGATGCCCTTTTCTGGCAAAGGCAGCAACAGATAGGAAATCTTGCGACGTTGCATCAGCAGATGGTAATACCTTTCGACTTCGTCGTCACTGGCGGAATTAGAGTCGATCATGCCGCGTCGCAATTGTTCAAGCAGCAGTGTGCGCTGGATTTGCGCAACGAATTGAGAGGAACTCATTCCCTGGGCGGCGAGCAGACTTTTGTACTTCGCCTCATCGAAACGGCCATTGGTCTGGAAAAAAGGCAGGTTGCGGATGAATTGGGCCACCTGGGCTTCGCTGACGGCCATGTTCTTGTCGATGGCGGTTTGCAACAGCACTTCATCATCGATCAGGCGGTCAAGGGCCATTTTTTTCAGTTCTTGTTCGCTTTTCCCTTGGCTCAGAAGCTGGGCAAATTGCTGTTCATAGAGGCGTATCAGGTCGTTTTCAAAGAATTCCCGATCGCCTACTTCGGCAATCGGCTTTACTTTGCCGGTATCGAAATAGTTCTGAATTCCCCATAGGGCGAAGGGGATGATAATAAGAATGAGGATGATCCAGGCAAAGATTCCCTGGGCGCGGTCTCTGATCGTCTGCAACATAGATGTCTACCAGTCATTCGCGGACACAAAAAACCCCGCTATAGCGGGGTCTCATAATTTGGCGGAGTGGACGGGACTCGAACCCGCGACCCCCGGCGTGACAGGCCGGTATTCTAACCAACTGAACTACCACTCCTGAAATGGTGGGTGCTGCAGGGCTTGAACCTGCGACCCTCGCCTTGTAAGGGCGATGCTCTCCCAACTGAGCTAAGCACCCCCTAAACTAATTTCTCTATTGTACCGAATCCTTCAGCGTTTTTCCAGCCTTGAATGCGGGAATTTTTGCCGCTTTGATGGTCATCGGTTCACCCGTACGGGGATTACGGCCCTGACGTTCCTGGCGTTCCTTGACAGCAAAAGTGCCAAAGCCGATCAGAGTGATGTTATCGCCCTGTTTCAAAGCATCTGTGACCGTATCGAGGAAAGCGTCCAGGGCTCGGGCCGCATCTGCTTTGGTCAGGTTGGCTTTGTCGGCAATAGCGTCAATCAATTGTGATTTATTCATAAAGTTGTTCCCCCTAATTATCATTAAGCTTTGGCTGAGAAATTGGTCCAGAGAAGCTAAATAGCCCAAAATTTGAACACGCTTGGCCCGATGTGCAAATTTCGGCTATTTATAGCAGTCTGATAAAACCCCGTCAAGCCGCATGTAGTCTTGGTTTACAAGGAAAACATGGGTCTAACGTCATTAGCCACTCACCTATACAGTGTTTTGATGAAACAAAGGGATGTTATTGCAGGGAATTTATAGGAAAAAAGGCGGCCGCAATGGCCGCCTTAATCCACAGAAAAAATAAGTTTGAGCAAGGTTCAGTGGGCTTTGAGCGTCGTTTTCCTCTTGCTGGCAGGTTTAGTCTTGGGGGTCGTCTCCAGCTTCGGCTCCTCCAGCGGGGAGGGTTGATATTCCAACGCCTGCTCCAGTACCTCATCAATCCAACGCACCGGAAGGATAACCAGGTTTTGCTTGATGTTGGCTGGGATCTCTGCCAGATCCTTTTCATTTTCCTTGGGGATGATGACGGTTTGAATTCCACCACGGTGTGCAGCCAGTAGCTTCTCCTTGAGTCCACCAATAGGCAGTACCTCCCCCCGCAAAGTGATTTCGCCTGTCATGGCGACATCACAACGTACCGGGATTCCCGTCAAGGTGGAGACCAGGGCGGTGCACATGCCGATTCCGGCGCTCGGTCCATCCTTGGGTGTGGCCCCTTCCGGTACGTGGATATGCACATCCTTCGAGTAATAGAAGTCAGGCGAGATCCCCAACACTTCGGCACGACTGCGTACCACAGTCAAGGCTGCCTGGATGGACTCCTGCATGACCTCGCCCAGTTTTCCGGTATAGATCTGTTTGCCTTTGCCGGGCACCACCATGGCTTCAATCGTGAGCAGTTCTCCACCCACCTCGGTCCAGGCAAGTCCGGTGACCTGCCCCACTTGGTTGGCTTCTTCGGCACGCCCATAGCGGAAGCGTGGCACCCCCAGATATTTCTCCAGATTGCGAGCGTTGATCCGTATGGGTTGCCTGGCGGGCTTTGTTTGCAGATGTTTCACCACCTTGCGGCAGAGACTGGCGATCTCACGTTCCAGATTTCTGACCCCTGCTTCGCGGGTATAATGCCGGATGATGTCTCGTACCGCGCCCTCGCTGAGTTGAATTTCCTCTGTCTTCAGCCCATTGTTCTCTACCTGCTTGGGGATCAGGTGCCGTTTGGCGATATTGACCTTCTCCTCTTCGGTATAACCCGGCAGGCGGATGACTTCCATGCGGTCGAGAAGGGCCGGTGGGATATTGAGGGTGTTGGCAGTGGCGATGAACATCACATCGGAGAGATCGAAGTCCACTTCCAGATAATGATCGTTGAAGGTGCTGTTCTGCTCGGGATCGAGGACTTCCAGCAGGGCCGAAGCGGGATCGCCGCGGAAATCCATGGCCATTTTATCGATCTCGTCGAGCATGAAAACCGGGTTGCGGGATTTGATCCTGGCCAGATTCTGTACGATCTTGCCAGGCATTGATCCGATATAAGTGCGGCGATGGCCTCTGATTTCGGCCTCGTCCCGGACTCCGCCCAGTGCCATGCGGACATATTTACGCTGAGTCGCTTTGGCGATGGATTGGCCCAGTGAGGTTTTGCCGACTCCCGGTGGGCCTACCAGGCACAGGATGGGGCCTTTCATCTTTTTAACCCGTTGCTGAACCGCCAGGTACTCGAGGATGCGCTCCTTGACCTTTTCCAGGCCATAATGGTCGGCATCGAGAATTTGTTGGGCAGTTTTGAGATCGTCACTGACTTTGGTGCGTTTCTTCCAAGGCAGGCTGACCATCCAGTCGATGTAGTTGCGGACCACCGTCGCCTCGGCCGACATGGGTGACATCATCTTCAATTTGTTCAGTTCTGCCTCAGTCTTGGTCCGGGCTTCCTTGGGCATGCCCGATTTGACAATCTTCTGGGCCAGCTCCTCGATTTCATTGGGTGCATCGTCCAGCTCACCCAGCTCCTTCTGGATCGCTTTCATCTGCTCATTGAGGTAATACTCCCGCTGGTTCTTCTCCATTTGTTGTTTGACGCGGCCGCGGATGCGTTTTTCCATCTCCAGGATGTCCACTTCGCCTTCCATCAGCATAATCAGCTTTTCCAGGCGCTCGGCCACATCGGCCATTTCCAGAATCGCCTGTTTTTCCTCCAGCTTGAGGGTCATATGGGCGGCGATGGTATCGGCCAGGCGTCCGGGTTCGTCGATACCGCTGAGGGAATTGAGGACTTCCGGAGGAATCCGCTTGTTGAGTTTGACGTATTGGTCGAAGGTGGCGATGGCGGTGCGCATCAATACATCCAGTTCCTGATCGCTGCAGCCGCAATGATCGAACAGCGGGACGGCATGGGCGACAAACGTGCCTTCAATCTCGTCGAGATCCTCGACGCTGCTTCGCTGATTGCCTTCCACCAGCACCTTGACGGTACCGTCTGGCAGCTTTAACAGCTGAAGGATGGTGGCCAGGGTTCCGATTCTGTAAATGTCGTCATACCCTGGGTCGTCCTGTTCTGCATCTTTCTGAGCCACCAGGAAGATTTGTTTGTTGGAGCGCATGGCGGCGTCCAGGGCTTCGATAGATTTGTGTCGCCCCACGAATAGGGGGATGACCATGTGGGGATATACCACGACGTCGCGGAGAGGCAATACCGGTATATAGCTATTTGTGGCCATGAGGTACCGTCAGGTTGTGAATGAATGAGAAAAAAGGCTGTGATGCCTTAAATATGGGTAATCCAAGATCAGATTACAAGTCTTGGATCGGCAGAAATGCCAGGATATTCCATGTTTTGTGTCTGGTTGAGCGATGCGGAGTTGCCCGGATGTGGCGGTGCCCTCCGGGCGGGTGCGGGGAATGATTATTCGGAAGAAGCTCTCTGCTTTTCGTTGTTTTCATAAATCAGATACGGCTTGGAATTGCCATTGATCACACTTTCATCGATGACCACTTTGGTGATGTTCTCACTGGAAGGCAGCTCGTACATGATGTCCAGCAGGACATGTTCGAGAATGGTGCGTAGCCCGCGGGCTCCGGTTTTGCGTTCCATGGCTTTCCTGGCAATGGCTCGCAGGGCGTCTTCACGAATTTCCAGTTCACAGTCTTCCATTTCGAACAGGCGCTTGTATTGTTTGACCAAAGCGTTTTTGGGTTCGGTCAAAATCTGAACCAAAGCGTCTTCGTCTAATTCCTTTAAGGTGGCGACGACGGGCAGACGGCCGACGAACTCAGGGATCAGGCCATAACGAATCAGATCCTCAGCCTCAACCTTGGCCAGGATGTCTCCCACGTTTTGGGAATCTTGATTGATTTTCACCTCAGCCGAGAAGCCGATGCCCCCTTTCTCGGAACGTTGGCGGATGACTTTCTCCAGTCCTGCGAAGGCGCCCCCACAGATGAACAGGATGTTGGCGGTATTGACCTGGAGGAACTCCTGCTGAGGATGCTTGCGACCTCCCTGGGGAGGGACCGATGCGATCGTTCCTTCGATGAGTTTCAACAAGGCCTGTTGTACCCCTTCACCGGAGACGTCACGGGTGATGGAGGGATTGTCGGCCTTGCGTGATATCTTGTCGATCTCGTCGATGTAGACAATGCCGGATTCGGCTTTCTCCACATCGTAATCGCATTTCTGCAACAGTTTCTGGATGATGTTTTCGACATCTTCACCGACATACCCCGCTTCAGTGAGCGTGGTGGCGTCGGCGATGGTGAAGGGGACATCCAGCAACCTGGCCAGGGTTTCGGCCAGCAGGGTCTTGCCTGAGCCGGTCGGGCCTATGAGCAGGATGTTGCTTTTGGCAAGTTCGACGTCGTTCTTCTTGTTCTGAGAACGCAGACGTTTGTAGTGGTTGTAGACGGCAACCGACAGAACTTTCTTGGCCTCTTCCTGACCGATGACGTATTCATCGAGAACGGTCTTGATTTCCTTGGGTTTAGGGAGACGGTCCTCGCCATTGCCCAGGGTGTCCTGGAGTTCCTCGCGGATGATATCGTTGCATAAATCGACACACTCGTCGCAGATGAAAACCGATGGACCTGCAATCAGCTTTCTGACCTCATGTTGGCTCTTGCCACAAAAGGAACAGTAAAGCAGTTTCCCCTCTCTGTCCTTACTGCGCTTGCCATCGCTCATAAATAACCTCTAAAGAGTAAAGACTGAATTTTGGACATCACGCACCCTGTGTTGGGAACGGACATCACGCACCCTGTGTTGGGAACGGATGATATCAGCATAAACCGTAATGGCGAAATTGCCAAACATATGGTTGCTTTGAAAAATGACCACCATTACCTGTAACGTCCGGTCAATGGAAAAATGGGGTTGCCTGATTTTTAGCCTGATCAATCGATTAACAGGGGCGGATTCAACTCCCAAGTGCAACTCTTGATGAACAGGTGGGCGAGATGCGGTAGCATCTCGGATTTCCAACCCACCGACCAAAGCGAGAGGAGCACCTGAATTTTCAAGATGTCCTCATAGGACTTGCTGGCTGGCTAAATCAGCTCCCCGCCTTCGAACCTGGATGCTGACCCTTGGCAGGTATTCAGGACATGGGTCATTCTTCCTGAAGCTTGGTCCGGCTGCTCAAGACTTTGTCGATCAAGCCGTATTCGAGCGCTTCGCTACTGCCCATGAAATTGTCCCGGTCGGTATCCTGTTGGATTTTTTCCAGGGGCTGCCCGGTGTGTTTGGATAAAATCCGGTTGAGCCGGTCGCGGGTCTGAAGGATTTCGCGGGCATGGATGTCGATATCACTGGCCTGACCCTGAAAACCCCCTAACGGCTGGTGAATCATTACCCTGGAATGGGGCAGGGCATAGCGTTTGTTGGCTGCGCCTCCGGCCAACAGGAGCGCCCCCATGCTCGCTGCCTGGCCGATACACATAGTGCTCACATCAGGCTGGATGAACTGAATGGTGTCATAGATCGCCAGGCCCGCCGTGACGATCCCGCCAGGGGAGTTGATGTATAAATGGATATCCTTGTCGGGGTTTTCCGATTCCAGGAACAGCAACTGGGCGACGATCAGATTGGCCATGTGGTCTTCCACCGGCCCCACCAGGAAAATGACCCGTTCTTTGAGAAGGCGGGAGTAGATATCGAAGGCCCGCTCGCCTCTGGCTGTCTGTTCGACGACGACGGGAACCAGCTGATTGTTGATTTCCAGATGACTATTCATACTATTCAGGCCACTTGTTGCTGTTGCTGTTTCATAAGGTCTTCATACGAGATGGATCCCTCGGTCACCTTGGCTCGTTCCAGAATCCAATCAACGACCATCTGCTCCAAGACTTGATCCTTGATCTGGGACAATTGCTCCTGATTATTGTAATACCAATCGATCACTTCCTGTGGGTCCTCATAGTTTTCCGCCAATTCCTCGACCGTCAGGCGGACTCGTTCGGGATCGGGTTTGATGTCATGGGTCTTGATGATATGGGCCAGGAGCAACCCCAAAGCCACGCGCTTTTTGGCATTTTCTTTGATGTTGTCGAGAGGCAATTGGTTCAGTAGTTCAGGGTTCTGTTTCAACGAATCACCCAGGGGTGCCAGAACGCGCTGGATTTCCTGTTTGACCAGTCCTTCCGGAGCCGAAATGGGGTTGTGTTTATACAGTCGATCGAACACTTTAGCCTGCAGCCGTTCCCTCAGGGCTTTTTGCCGCTGGCGTTCCATATTGGCTTTGATCTCGCGGCGGAATTCCTCGAGATTTCCACTTTCGACGCCATGTTCGCGCATGAAATTGTCGTCGAGTTCAGGCACCTGGCCTGCTTCCACTTTTTCCACGTCAACCTTGAACAAGACGGTTTTTCCTGCCAGAGTCTCATCGTGATAATCTTCCGGGAACGTGAGTTCGAATTCCAGGTGATCCCCTTCTTTGGCGCCGCTCAGTTTGTCTTCGAAGCCAGGGATCATATTGTCACTGCCCAATTCGACTTCGAAATGTTCCGTCTTGCCTTCCCCAATCGGCTCATCGTTCAGTGTGCTTTCAAAGGTGATGGTGAGTCGGTCGTCTGATTGGGCCGGTCGGTCCACTTCCTTCCAGGTCTTTTTCTGTTCCCGCAGGCGCTCGATCACGGAATCAACATCCTGTTCGGTGATCTCGCACACCGGCTTTTCGATTTCCAAATCTTCCATGGCAGCCAGCTGGATTTCGGGATAGACTTCGAACTGGACCTCATAGGAGAGCCCTTTGCCTTCCGCCATTTCCTTCGGGGTGAGCTGGGGTTCGCTTGCCAGGTGGAGCTGATGTTCCTGGACGGCTTCCCTGAAACTGGAATCAATCAAGTCGGAAATGACTTCCTGACGGACTTGTTGGCCGAAACGTTGCCGAATGATGCGAGCGGGTGCCTTGCCTGGCCGAAAACCATCGATCTTGATCTGCCGCGCCAATTTTTTCAAGCGTAGATCAATTTCTGCCTGAATTTTTTCTTCTGGGACCTGCACGGTCATTGTGCGGCTGATGTCGGATGTGTCTTCGACGGAAATCTGCATGTTGTGATTACCTCAAAATACTAAATTCGAAGAAATGAAAGGATTGATGAAGGTTGGAAGTGGATAATACTAGCGGCGGGTTTCAGTGTGAGCCGACGATGGTGCGAATGGAGAGACTCGAACTCTCACGGGTTGCCCCACTGGAACCTAAATCCAGCGCGTCTACCAGTTCCGCCACATTCGCCTGAGAACTGAAAAGTATATGTTATATTGGCTCAACTTCAATGCACAAAGGGAAAGTCTGTAATATTCCAGACGCTAACAGGGTTGAACTTGGGTTTGGTCTGATTAACCTACCAGCTTAACTTATTTATTTTGTCAGTCAAGACTTGATATGGTTCCATCTCGCTCCCACCCGGAAGGGGTCATTAGATATCAATTACGCTTCCGACGGTCCACGCCTCCCACCTGGGAAGGCTACCCGACTTTGAACGCCTGGCGGCGTATTTTGTTCCGGCTGCGTTTGATCGGGCAGGATGCTGGCCGCTATGGAGGGCTTGGCTTCGGAAATGTCAGTGAACGGGTGGCCGGGGGATTTGTCATCAGTGCAACCCAGACCGGCGGATTTGAAACTCTCCGCCCCGAACACTACTGCCTGGTTCAGCAGGCAGATCCTGACGCTAACCTGATCGTCGCTTCAGGTGTCGAGCCGCCTTCATCCGAGGCCTTGACCCATGCTGCGGTGTATCAGGCATCATCCCGGGTACGGGTGGTGTTGCATGGGCACTGCCCCGAAATCTGGCGCCAGCGGGATCGCCTCGCTCGGGCGCATACCCCTGCCACGGTCGAGTATGGAACGCCTGCCATGGCAAAAGCCGTGGCAAGATGGGTGAAGGAGCAACCGAACAGCGATATCATCGTGATGGAAGGCCATCCGGATGGCATTCTGGCTTATGGACGATCGGCAGACGAAGCCGGCAAGTTGGTGGTCGAGACTTTGGCCCGGGCCTGGTCGGTGGCTTGCCAAGGGGGATCTGGTTCATTGTCTGACTGATAGGTTTCATGTCACCGTTTGGCACGAAGGAGGAGGTCGAGGATGAACAAAATTCTGTTGATGGCCAAACCGATAGAAACGTACCGCCCGAGACACCTTTGGCACGCCCATAAAAAAACAGCAGGGAACAAGCCCTGCTGTCAAAGAGGAGGAGTATTGCACTACTGTCATGCAATATTCGGTTCGATTTTGCCGAACACAAAATAATTTTAGCAGGGAACAAGAGTGATTGGTATGCGACAAATTGTCGCATCCAGGCAAATCAAGGGCGTGAGAAGGAAAAAAAGAAAACTTGCAGGGAGATAGACTCCCTGCAAAAGAGGAGGAAAGTTTCGCACGCTTTAAGCAACGCGAGACTTGAGGTAATGAGCAATTACCTTGGTGCTTATGATAGTCCCTGACGCTGAACTTTAGAATGTGACAAATTGTCGCATGTATGCAGATGTCCCCTGTCAGGCAGGGTAGATGTGTCGTACCCGGATAGAGAGATGATGTTGCAAATTCCCCTGGATTCATCCGATGCAGCCCGACGTAACCTTCATTGGTTGTTCGTGTTGCGGAATCTTTTGATCTCTGCAGAAATTCTGATCATCCTTGTGACTGTCTACGGAATTGGTATCCCTTTACATACGGATCCGCTATGGGGGATTATCGCTGCTACCGTTGCCGTCAACTGTCTGACTTGGTTCAAGCTCCAGCAATCTGAGCCTGTCACAGAATTGGAGCTGTTCGGGCATTTGTGTCTGGACGCGATCAGTATCGCCGGACTGCTTTTTTTTACCGGCGGCGCCACCAATCCTATGGCCTGGTTCCTTCTGCTTCCCCTGATCATCACTGCCACAGTGCTGCCGCAGCACTATACCTGGTATATGATGTTGCTGACCTGTGGTTGTTATACGGTTCTGATCAGTCATTATCATTCCCTTCCCCCGTTACCGGTTGCGAAAATCACGGATACTCATCTGCTACCGCCCGAGCAGCTGCACCAGCGCCGCTTCGAACTTCACGCCTTTGGTACCTGGGTGGGTTTTGTATTCAGTGCCAGTCTGGTGGCCTATTTTGTGGTGGAGATGGCAAATACCCTGCGGGACCGTGAACGCAATCTGGCACAGATACGTGAGCAGGGGTTACGGGATGAAAGGGTGGTGGCATTGGGGACTCTGGCTGCGGGAGCGGCGCATGAAATGGGAACCCCGCTGGGAACGATGGCGATTCTGGTGCAAGAACTTTTGGAGGACTATGAAGGGCGGGAACACGAGGATTTGCGCCACAGATTGATGATCTTCAAGGATCAGATCGATCGTTGCAAAAACGCGCTCTCGGTGTTGTCCGCCTCGGCCGGTCAAATTCGGGCCGAATCCGGACATATTGAAGAGGTTCACCGCTATCTGGAAAGAATGGTGGGGCAATGGCGTCAGCAACGTCCAGAAACCCGGTTGGTATTCGAATTGGGTGAAGAGGCAGATCAAGCCGCATGGATCCTGGCGGAACAGACTTTGAATCACGCCTTGATCAACATTCTCAACAACGCTGCAGACGTTTCGCCGGATAAGGTTGAATTACGGGCGCGCTGGAATCGCTCCAGGCTGGAATTGGTGATTATCGATCATGGTCCGGGAATCAGTCCCGGCTTGAGTGAGACTTTGGGCAAGCATCCAGTGGCCTCCGAGAAAAGAGGTTTAGGGGTGGGGCTGTTTCTGGCCTATGCCACCATCGAGCGCCTGGGGGGGAGCATCGAGATGCAATCGGTGCCTGAAGGCGGTACATTGATTCGAATTGTACTTCCCCTGCTGAGCCAGGAAGGAAAAGAAGCATGAATGACAAGCCACGATTATTGCTGGTGGATGATGATGAAACCTTTTGCCTGGTGCTGGAGAGGGCTCTGGTCAAGCGGGGTTATGAGGTCAGCGTCGCTCGTACCCTGGAAGAGGGGTTGGAGCTGGCATCCCGCTTGACGCCCGAATACGCAGTGATCGATCTTCGCATCGGACACGACTCGGGTCTGATTCTGGTCAAGGAATTGAAAAATCAGGATGCCAATACCCGAATCATGATGTTGACCGGTTACGCCAGTATTGCCACCGCCGTGGAGGCGATCAAGCTGGGGGCGGTACATTATCTGACCAAACCTGCCGATGTCGATGAAATCGTTGCCGCCCTGCACAAAGAGGAAGGCGATCCTCACGTGGCCCCCAAGGAGCGGCCACTCTCGGTCAAGCGTATGGAATGGGAGTATCTGCAGAAAGTGCTGATGGAGCATGAAGGGAATATTTCTGCGGCTGCCAGGGCACTGGGCATGCATAGAAGGACGTTACAGCGCAAACTCGACAAACGTCCGGTGAGGGAATGAGACTTGGCCTGTCAGGTGCGGCGAGGTATTATCTATTCTGGTTCTATTTTCAGAACCATAAAGCATAAAAAGAAAGAGGAGGTAACAAAAGATGGCTGAAACGATTTCTCACAAGGTGGTAATCGTAGGTGGAGGAACCGCAGGCATTGCCGTGGCGGCACACCTGAAAAAACTGGATGACTCCCTGGACGTGGCGATTCTGGAGCCACGGGACGTCCACTACTATCAACCCGGCTGGACCCTGGTGGGCGGTGGTGAAATGAAGCCCAAGGGGACCTGGCGAGCGATGGACAAGGTGATTCCCCAAGGTGTCACCTGGATTCACGATGGTGCGGCCGGTTTCGATCCTGAAAACAATGGCCTGACCACGACCTCAGGCAGCAAACTGACCTATGAATATCTGGTCGTTGCGGCCGGCATCGAGACAGCGTGGGACGCGGTGCCTGGTCTGCAGGAAGGGTTGCAAAAAAATGACGGCGTGGTTTCGATCTACGATTATGACCTGGCGCCACAGGTGTGGGAGGCGATCAAGAACTTTTCCGGTGGCACAGCGATATTCACTCAGCCCAAGCCGCCTTTCAAGTGTCCCGGTGCTGCCCAGAAGATCACCTATCTTGCCGATGACGCCTGGCGGAAACGCAATATGCGCGGTAAGACCAAACTGTTGTTCTTTTCTGCCGCACCCGGCATCTTTCCAGTCAAGCGTTATGCCAAGACCCTGAACGAAGTGCTCAAGCGCAAGGCGATTGAGACCCATTTTCAGCACCATTTGGTGGCGGTAGACGTCGACAAGAAAGAGGCGACCTTCGAACATGTGGGGACCGGTGACCGTCAGAGCCACTCCTATGACTTTCTCCATGTGACTCCACCGATGCGGGCGCCGGCATTCCTCAAGGATTCCCCCCTGGCGGACGAGGGCGGCTGGATGGACGTGGACAAGTACACGCTCCGTCACGTCCGCTACCAGAACGTGTATGGGTTGGGCGATTGTACCAATACCCCCAATTCGAAAACCGCCGCCGCCGCCCGCAGTCAGACCTATGTCTTGGTCAGTAACCTGATCACCGATATCGGGGGCAGCGAGGGGATCTCCGCTTATGATGGATACGCCTCCTGTCCACTCATTACCGGTTATGGAAAGCTGGTATTGGCGGAATTCGATTACAATCTCCAGCCGAAGGAAACCTTCCCGATCGACCAGAGTAAAGAACGCCGCAGTATGTATTGGTTCAAGAAATATTTCCTGCCCTGGTACTACTGGAATGTTCTGCTGAAAGGTGGCGATACCCAGATGTGGCCCCTGGGTTGATGCGGGAGAAGGGTGAACGAGACGCCGAAACGGGTTCGGCGTCTTTTTCTCCTGGATAGAGCTGGATTGACATGCGCGTTCAGCTGGGATGATGCTATAGTTTTCAGAAACAGATGATAGCAATCAAATCGTATTGGGGGATCCATGCTTAGAACCATAACGGGTTTAGGAAGCGCAGTATTGCTTTGCTGGAGCGTCGGGGCGACCTCCGTTGAAGTCAACATTCAAGGTAGGACACTGCTCCCGGCAGCGGATGGTGGAACCTGCATCGATATCTCCGGTGACTATCCCGGGGTCAGAATCGAGGCAAGCGAGGCTGGGAAGACGCCGTTGATTTGTTACAGTGATGCTAAGGAGGACATGCTGGCTTTGCGTAACGTCACTTTCGTTGCTACCGTTGCCATCCCGGAAGCGCAACTGAGTGGGAAAGAACCGCTGGCAGGTCAGAAGGATCAGGCCGCAAACCCAAAGCCAAGTGGTACCGACTCGGGGAAGATACTCATCGAGTTTCAACATACCTTCCCTCCAGGTCCGAATGGCAGGGTGATGGCCAGATTCAAGATTCAAGGCTTTTTTGCCACGGAAAACGGGGTTGATGTGGCTACCGGTGACAAGATCCGTTATGTGGGCGTTTTTTCGCAGGGTGGCAAGGACGATCCTATTACCAATCCCTTCGATCACGAAGTTACAAAGGAACTCGACAGCGCCTTGTTCCAATACAAGGGCAAGAAACATTATCTGATCTCCGGTCCCCGAACCTTGAAAGCCAGGTTGGAGTTCAGTTTTGCCGGGCCGGGCCATAAGCTCACCCTGCTCAAAGGGGCGAGTGTGAGCATTGATACCGGTTCCCGCTTTGAGGACAAGCTGGAAGAAATGGAAACGGAAGAATTGATACCACAGCAGGGTCAGGGAGGGGAGGGGTCTGAAGGCGCCGAATTGGACGAGGAGTTTTCTTTCTGATCCCCAAGGCCGGTGACCTTCACCTCTGACAGCGAGGGCAGAAATAGGTTGCCCGTTGTCCCAGTGTGACAAGGCGTATCGGTGTGTGGCAGGCAGGGCAGGGTTGATCGGCCTTGCCATAGACCTTCAGGGCCAGTTGGAAATACCCCGGCTGGCCCTTTTCATTGGTGAAGTCGCGCAGGGTGGTACCGCCTTGGGCAATTGCCTCAGATAACACCTGACGAATCGATTGGGTCAGCCTGTCATAACGTTTTCTGGCAATGATCGCGGCGGTCCGTCCAGGACGGATCCCCGCAAGATACAGTGCTTCGTTGGCGTAGATATTGCCGACACCGACCACGATGCGCTGGTTCATGATCAGGCACTTGATCGCGCTTCGGCTGTTGCGTGAGAACTTATAGAGCCATGAGCCACAGAATGCGGGATCGAACGGCTCGGGTCCCAGGGGTTTCAACAAAGGGTGTTCTTCAACGGGCGCGTCAGTCCACAGCAGTGCTCCGAAGCGCCTGGGATCGTGAAAGATCAGCCGCTGTCCACTGTCAAGCTGGAACACTGCATGATCATGCTTGCGCAGTCCGGATTTGGGGCCCGCGATCCGCAGGCTGCCTGACATACCCAAATGGACGATCAAGGTACCGGTGCCGGTCTCCACGAGCAAATATTTGCCACGTCGATTGATATTGAGGATTTTCCTGCCGCACAGCTTCTCTCCCAGATCCGAAGGGACGGTCCAGCGCAGCTTCGGTTGCAGGATGTTTAGGCGGTGGATGCAACGCCCTCGAAGGTGAGGGATCAATCCCCTCCGGGTCGTCTCTACTTCCGGCAGTTCCGGCATCAGGGCGAATCATGCGGCTCCGAAGACTGCGGAGCGAGCAATCGGCGGCCGATGTTGCCATAGAAGTGATAGCTCAATTTCAGCTCGGGCCGTAACAGAATCATTTCAGGTTCCCGTTGCAGCAACACGAATTCAATCCTGGCTTTTTCCAGCTGCACTTGAATGCGAGGGGCTTCGTCGGGTATTTCACCGCTGTAGGGGGTGATCTGGATGGCGCGGGCATTGCGCCAGGCGCCGACCAATTCATGCAGGGTCTCGGCATCGGCCTTGGGTTTGGACGTCCAGGTGCCTTTGTCGGTCAGGGTAAGGTGCCAGTGTGGCAGTTCCAGCGCCCGGAGGGAGGAAGAGGGGAGCAGTCGGGTGTCGATCCAGCTGGTGGCCGGGGCTGTAAGAAGAGACATGAGGCTGTCGTCGATCAGTTGCACAGGTCCCCCATCCACCTGGACGTAACGGCGGAAGTCGATGGGATTCTGCATCCCGAAGCGAAATTCAGTGTTGTCCAGTCTGACCAGGATGCGAGGTGGAGCCAGTTCGAACTGTGCCAGCTCCTTCTCCGATATCTGATATTGGGCATGGCTGGTTTGTTTAGGCAGTGCTGTGAGCTGTTCCATGTGATAGGGATCGGCAGGCACATGGAATGGTTGGGTCATGATCCAGCCGGACGGCTGGCGAGTGAATGCCATCGTTTCGTCGGCGTGACCGATGACGATGTGTTGAATCGATTGGGGGTCGATGTCGGCAAGGGTGGGTTGAGTGGATTCGGGCGTCTTTTGCAACCAGAAAATCCATCCTCCCAAAGCAGAGACCAGGAGGAACAGGACGCCTATTGAAACCCACATACCGCGCATGATCAGGCGCGCCGCCGCCGCCACCAGATCAACATGCCGCATCCGAACAGCGACAGGGGGAGGAGGACCAGGAATCCCAGGGCGGTCAGGGCCATAACCAGATCGGAGAGTTCCAGATGGGTGTCGGGGTTGGTCTTGACCGGGATGTCGATGAACTGATCGTTGTGAGTCAGCCATTGAACGGCATTGAGTCCAAGATCCAGGTTTCCTCCGTTGCCCAGATAGCTGTTGGAGAGGAAATCCCCGTCACCGATGACCACGACCCTTTGTTGGGTGGCCGATTCGTCTTCCAATGGCCGGGTCAAGGCAAGGCCGAGGGTCAAGGGGCCTTCTTTTTCCCCCTGGTCAGGATCAAACCGGACTTCTCCCTCGATAGTCCCGGTCTCGTTCCAGGCGCGGGGGAGTGTCTGGAGAAAAGGAGCTGCCGAGTAAGCGTCATCCTGCCGGGATTCCAGGGCCATCGCCTGGGGGAACAGCGTCAGGAGCTGGAAGTTTCGGGTCAGGGGGTGAACAGGATATTGGGCCACCACCACGAAAGTGGGATCGTCGATACCCAACACACCTGCAGTTGTATCGACAATCACCCCGGGCAGGAACCGGATCCCGAGCAGGTCAGCCAGGGACTGTAGTCCTTTTGGTTCGCCGGGTTCGGCCAGCCATAGCAGATTTCCACCCTGTTTGAGATAGGTCTGGATGGTTTCGACCTCGCCTGGGAGGTAAGCCACCTGGGGGCTGGCGATGACCAAAAGCGGGGTGTTTCCGGGCAGCGCAGGGTGACTGCCCAGATTCCATTTTTTTATTTTCAAGCCCCGTTGCCGCAAGGTGCGGCCGAACTGCCCCAGGTCGAAGTTGGCCTCACCCTCAGGATCCCTTTCTCCATGACCTTGGAGAAAAACGATGGTTTGATCCTGACTACGGGCCAGGCGTAACAGAGCGTTGGTCAATGCCTGTTCACTCAAGTCATGGATTTTCTCGGTCCGCCCCTGATATTCGATCACCAATTCCCCGTCCAGGGTGATTCCCAGTTGGCGCACCTTTTCCGGATGGAGGTCCGGATTGACGAATACCACCTCGAAATCGGGCTTGTCATGCTGATAAGGCGTCACCAGATCACGGATACGTTGCCGCAGTTCATTGTTCTCCCTGGCATAGACGGTGATCTTCACTGGCTGTGTGAGGGTGTCCAGGGCCTTGCGGCTGGTCTCGGAAAGGGTGTGACGCCCTGAGGCGGTCCAGTCCCATTCGAGAAAATAGCGTTGTGACAGCCAGCCGAGCAGGCTCACCAGAACCAGCAGCAACAGGGTAAACAGGAAATTCTGTAGCCGTATCTGTTGATGGAGTTTGCGGTCGATCTTCATTTCTGCAGCCTGTCGTTGTCCAGACGGCGGATACTGAGGATTATAAAGGTCACGATGAGTAGCAGAAAATAGGCAAGATCGGTGGTATTGACTATGCCTTTGAGCAGATTCTGATAATGACGGAGCATGGAGAGATAGCCCAATATCTCCCCTTTGGAGGTTCCGACGGTGGCATTCCAGTCGATGATCCACAAAAGCAACAGCATTCCGAAACTACCCACTGCCGCGACGACCGGTTGCGTGGCCAGGGAGGACAGATAGAGGCCGATGGCGGCAAACGCAGCCAGCAGCAATCCCAGCCCCAGCACGCAACTGGCCAACTTGCCCCAGTCGAGATGCGTACCAAGCGTGAGCGACAGAGGCATGGCCGTGATCATCAGGATCATGATAGCGAGAAAAGTGAGGATGCCAAGATATTTCCCCAGAATGATCTCGGTGATGGAAACCGGTGCACTGAACAGCAGGCTCAGGGTACGGTTGCGCCGCTCTTCGCTGATCAGGCGCATGGTGAGCATCGGTGTCACCAGTAACAAAATAATGCCTGCGTTGCCAAACAGCGGGGTAACGATCAAATCGGTCACCCCAGGGCTGTTCTCCAGGGCGGCGATTCGCGGTTGAAGCAACTGGAAATATTCCACCTGGGACAGGAACATGTAAGCCAACAGGAACTGAACCACTGCCAGGATCGACCAGGCCAGTGGGGACAGGAACAAGCTTCGCAATTCTCGTGAGGCAATGACCAGTGCGCTCATGATTCCTCGTGTTGGGTGATTTCCATGAAAATCTGCTCGATCGAGCGCCTTCTCGGGCTCAATTCCAGCAATCCCCAGCCTTTTTCCAACACCAGTCTGGCGATGGCCTCGACGGGATCACTGTCATGGGAACAGAAAATCTGGTAGCGCCAGGGATCTTCATGTTCCTGCTCCACCGCTTTTATCCCCTCGAGGGCTAGTAAGTCTTGCGGATCGATGGGGTTGCGGGTCCCCAGGGAGAGGCTGGAAGAACGGACGTGGTGCTCCAATTCCTGGGTAGTGGCGTTCAGCGCCAGGGTGCCTTGATGGATGATCAGAACCCGGCTGCAGATTGCCTGGACTTCGGGAAGGATATGGGTGGACAGGAGTACCGCGTGTTCACGCCCCAGTTCCCGGATCAGTTCCCGGATTTCCCGGATCTGGTTTGGATCCAGGCCGACGGTCGGTTCATCCAGAACCACCACCGGTGGAGAATGCAGGATTGCCTGAGCGATACCCACCCTTTGTTGATAGCCTTTGGAAAGATTGCCGATCAGGCGCCGTCCTGAACCTTCAAGGCCGCAGCGGGCCTTGGCGTCCTCACGGACCTTGGCCAGGGTATTGCTGACGAGCCCGTGCAGCCGGCCGCAGTAATCAAGGTATTCATCGACTGTCAGCTCCCGGTACAAGGGAGGAATCTCCGGCAGGTAGCCGAGATGGCGTTTGGCTTCCTTGGGAGAATCGAGCAGGTCAATACCATTGATTCGGATTTCCCCGGCACTGGGGGCGAGATTGCCGCACAGCATTTGCATGGTGGTCGACTTGCCGGCACCATTGGGTCCGAGGAAGCCTAAGATCTCCCCCCTTTTCAGGGTCAGGGAAAGGTCGGCCACGGCACAGGTGTCGCCGTAGAAACGGTAGAGGTGTTCGGCTTCAATCAGCATGATCGAGCAGCTCGAGTAAGTTCCGGGTTTCGTGTTGCAGACGGCGGCGGTTGAGGATGAATTTCAAGCGTGAACCGCCACATTGGCGCCACAGTACCAGTGAACGGATACCGGCCAGCAGCAGAGAACGGATTTTATGGGCGTTGGCTGGGTTGGTCAAATGGATTCTTTCTCCAGAGACAATGATTCTGGGCCCCAAGGGGCTGATGTGATCGTGATAGGTTTCGGCCAGGATTTCCAGTACCGTCTCGTCGAGTAAATGGCTTTTCCCGGCGCAGGCGGCGGCTTTCTCCACTCCAGCGCGTACCTGCCTTTGGACTTTCGCTCGCTTGGCCAGTTTGCTCTGCAGCAACACCAGCAAGGCACTGTAACGTGCATGTTCAGGGTCAATATGCAGTTTGTCCCCCAATTGCTGATGCAGTTTGACCAGGCCATCACGCAGGCCCTGCAAACCGCCATAGACGTCCTCGACGCTGGGCGCATCGATTTTCAAGATGCTGCCGATACAGGCCGCCATGTCCTCATTATCCGCTTGTCCGAGTTTTGCAATATGTTGTACCAGCTGAACTGCTTGAGACAGTCCGGCCAGAGCTATGACTTGATTTCGGGCAGAATGGATCATGGGCAATAAGATACCCATTGGTGTGACCAGCGGCAAGTGGAGTCCGCACCTTTTTTAGCGGAAGCTGGCCAATGAATCAAAGGTCTGGTCAGCCCAGGCGATGCTGTCGAGATAGATATGACTGATGCTGGGGAGTGGAATGGATGTCAGTCGTGACGGCAAAGCATAGCTCGGGTAAAATAAATGGATTAATTTGCTCAGGAAGGGCTCCATCATCGAATTCATGACCAGATATATCTTCATCACCGGCGGAGTGGTCTCGTCGTTGGGTAAGGGCATTGCCGCCTCTTCCCTGGCGGCGATTCTGGAGGCGCGTGGAATCAGGGTGACCCTGACCAAACTCGACCCCTATATCAACGTGGATCCAGGCACCATGAGTCCGTTTCAGCACGGCGAGGTTTTCGTCACCGGGGACGGAGCGGAGACCGATCTCGATCTGGGGCATTACGAACGCTTCGTGCGCACCACCATGGGACGCAAGAACAACTGGACTACCGGGCGCATCTATGAAAACGTCATCCGCAAGGAAAGACACGGTGATTATCTGGGGGCGACCGTTCAGGTCATTCCCCACATCACCGACGAGATCAAACGGGTCATCGTCGAGAGCGCGGAGGGCTTTGAAGTCGCCCTGATCGAGATCGGCGGGACCGTCGGTGACATCGAGTCGTTACCTTTTCTGGAAGCGATCCGTCAACTGGGGGTGGAACTGGGGCGGGACCGGGCGGTGTTCGTGCACCTGACCCTGGTTCCCTATATCCGCTCGGCCGGCGAGCTGAAGACCAAGCCCACCCAGCACTCGGTGAAGGAACTTCGTGCCATCGGTATCCAGCCAGACGTGCTGTTGTGCCGTTCGGAAAAAGGGCTGCCCAGATCTGAACGTAGTAAGATATCGTTGTTCACCAACGTCCCCGGGGAAGCGGTTATCTCCGCAGTGGATGCCGATTCCATCTATCGGATTCCACTGTTGCTGCAAGACCAGCGTCTGGATGAGATCGTACTAGAACAGCTACACCTCAAGGCGCCACCACCGGATCTGTCGGAATGGCAGGCCGTGGCCGAGGCGTTGGAGAATCCCAGACATCAGGTGAATGTTGCCATCGTTGGTAAATACGTCGAACATACCGACGCCTACAAATCCCTTCACGAAGCCCTGGTCCATGCCGGGATTCAGACCCGTACCCAGGTCAGAATCCGCTATGTCGACAGCGAGGACGTGGAAAATCAGGGGACCTCATGCCTTGAAGGCAGCGACGCCATTCTGGTGCCCGGTGGTTTTGGCCGACGCGGTGTGGAAGGCAAGATTGCCACCGTGCGTTTCGCCCGGGAGAATAAGATTCCCTATCTGGGGATCTGTCTGGGGATGCAGGTGGCGGTGATCGAATACGCCCGTCACATGGCTGATCTGGAAGGTGCCCATAGCACCGAGTTCTATCCCCATACGCCCCATCCAGTGATTGCCCTGATCACCGAATGGCGGGACAAGGCAGGCCGTATCGAGCATCGCGACGAGAATGCTGACTTGGGCGGTACCATGCGTCTGGGGGCTCAACCCTGCCGTCTGGTATCGGACAGCCTGGCCCATCGATTATACGGCAAGGAGATCATCGAAGAGCGCCACCGCCATCGTTACGAATTCAACAACGTCTACCGTTCCCCTCTGGAGCAGGCGGGCCTGCAGATCTCGGGGGTCTCCATCGACGGGGAACTGGTCGAGATCATCGAAATTCCCGATCATCCCTGGTTTCTTGGGTGCCAGTTTCATCCCGAATTCACCTCCACCCCCCGCCGGGGCCACCCGCTCTTCATCGGTTTCATCGAGGCGGCCCTGGCGCATCTTTCCCAGACCAAAGAGCTAGCACTATGACGACCATTTCCCTATGCGGCTTCGAAGCCGGCCTGGAGCACCCCCTGTTCCTGATTGCAGGTCCCTGCGTGATCGAAAGTGAGCAGCTGGCGATCGAGACCGCTGGCAGGCTGAAGGAGATCACCACCAAACTGGGCATCTCATTTATCTATAAATCCTCCTACGACAAGGCCAATCGCTCTTCCATGGAGAGCTTCAGGGGGCTGGGCCTGGAAGAAGGGCTCAGGATTCTGGCCCAGGTCAAGCAGGAGATCGGGGTGCCAGTCCTGACCGACGTGCACGAATATACCCCGCTGGAGGAGGTGGCCTCGGTGGTCGATGTGTTGCAGACCCCAGCTTTCCTCTGCCGCCAGACCGATTTCATCCAGAAGGTGGCCAAACAGGGGCTGCCGGTCAATATCAAGAAAGGTCAGTTCCTGGCTCCCTGGGATATGAAAAATGTGGTGGCCAAGGCCAAGGCCAAGGCGATCGGGAACGGGCAGATCATGGTGTGCGAACGGGGTTACACTTTTGGTTACAACAACCTGGTGGTGGACATGCGTTCCCTGGCCGTGATGCGCGAGACCCGGTGTCCCGTGGTCTTCGATGCCACCCATTCGGTCCAGTTGCCCGGCGGCAAAGGCAACGTCTCCGGTGGCCAAAGGGAATTCGTTCCGGTACTGGCCCGGGCGGCGGTGGCCGTGGGGGTGGCCGGACTGTTCATGGAGACCCACCCCGATCCCGACAAGGCTTTGAGCGACGGTCCCAATGCCTGGCCCCTGGACCGGATCGAAGCCTTGCTGGAAACCCTGCAGTCGCTGGACCGGGCCGTGAAACAGGGTCCGCTGCTGGAGAATACCCTTTAATCTTTTATTTCGAGGAGACAACATGGCGAAAATTGTAGATATCCATGCCCGTGAGATTCTGGATTCCCGCGGAAACCCCACGGTCGAAGCCGAAGTCAAACTGGCTTCTGGCATCGTCGGCTGCGCCAAGGTCCCTTCAGGGGCCTCCACCGGGGCCCGTGAAGCGGTCGAATTGCGTGACGAGGACCCGAATCGCTATCTGGGCAAAGGGGTGCTCAAGGCGGTCGGGAACGTCAACACAGAGATCCGCGAGGCCGTCCTGGGCATGGATGCAGCCCAGCAATCCGCCCTGGATGCCAGGATGATCGAACTCGATGGGACCGACAACAAAGGCCGCCTGGGTGCCAACGCCATCCTCGCCGTTTCCATGGCCGCCGCCCATGCCACCGCGGAAGACGGCAACGTGCCCCTGTATGTCTATCTGCAGGACTGCGACACTTGGCAGCTGCCGGTACCGATGATGAATATCATTAACGGTGGCGCCCATGCCGACAACAATGTGGATTTCCAGGAGTTCATGATTCTTCCCATTGGGGCGCCCAGTTTCCGTGAGGCCCTGCGCTATGGCGCCGAAGTCTTCCACCACCTGAAAACGGTGCTGAAGAAACGCGGCTATAACACCGCCGTCGGTGACGAAGGCGGATTCGCTCCCAATCTCTCTTCCAACGAAGAAGCGCTTCAGGTCATCATAGAGGCCATCGAAAAGGCGGGTTACAAACCGGGCGAGGATATCGCCCTGGGTTTGGATGTCGCCAGTTCCGAGTTCTACAAGGACGGCAAGTATGTATTGGAATCGGAAAATCAAAGTTACGATGCCGAAGCTTTTGCCGATTACCTGAATGCCTGGGTGGAGCGTTATCCCATCATCTCCATCGAGGATGGCATGGCCGAAGACGACTGGAACGGCTGGAAAATCCTGAGCGACAAGATTGGTGGGCGGATCCAGCTGGTCGGAGACGACCTGTTCGTGACCAACCCCAAGATCCTTCAGCAAGGCATCGACAAACAAATCGCCAATTCCATCCTGATCAAGGTCAACCAGATCGGCACCCTGTCCGAGACCCTGGCGGCTGTACGATTGGCCCACGACGCCGATTACAGCACCGTGATCTCTCACCGCAGCGGCGAGACCGAGGATGTCACCATCGCCGATCTGGTGGTGGCCTGGGGGACCGGCCAGATCAAGACCGGCTCACTGAGCCGTTCCGACCGCATTGCCAAATATAACCGCCTGCTCAAGATCGAAGAGGAACTGAGTGACAAGGTGGTCTATCCCGGACGTATGGCTTTCAGATACTTGCGGTGAAAACAGCCATTGTGATTCTGACCCTGTTGCTCGTCACCCTCCAGTACCGGTTGTGGTTTGGAGACGGCGGCATGATGGAGCGCCACCGGCTGCAACAGCGGGTGACCGGGCTGCAGGCTCAGGTGCGGCAGCGCGAGGAACGTAACCGGGCCCTGGAAGCCGAAGTGCGTGATCTGAAGCAGAACCTGTCGGCAGTGGAGGAACGGGCACGGCACGACCTGGGGATGATCAAGCGGGGGGAAACCTACGTCATGGTGGTGGACAAACCGTGAAGACAAACTGTTTTGTGGTGGTCCCCGCTGCAGGTTCGGGCAAGAGAATGGGGTCCTCCATCCCAAAACAATACCTTCCATTGGCGGGCAAGCCGGTGCTGCAACATACCCTCGAAAGCTTGCTGGCCGTGGGAGAAGTGAAGCAGGTCATCGTCGCATTGGCGGCTGAAGACGTACGTTGGCCCCAGTTGCCCGCGGCTTCTCATCCCAAGGTTCGGACGACCTTGGGGGGTGCTGAAAGGGCCGATTCGGTGCTGGCAGGACTCTATACCTTGGAAGAGGTGGCAGAAGCGACGGATTGGGTATTGGTGCACGATGCAGCCAGGCCTTGCCTGCGTCCGCAGGACGTAGTCCTGTTGCTGGAGTGCTTGGCAGATGATCGGGTGGGTGGGATATTGGCTCTCCCATCGGTGGATACCCTCAAGCAGGTGGGGGAAGGAGAGATTCAGGGAACCCTGGACCGAACCCGGGTCTGGCGTGCACTGACTCCGCAGATGTTCCGTTACCGCTTGTTGCGGGATGCCCTTGAACGGGCCCTCACGGCAGCCGAGGTCATCACCGATGAGTCCAACGCAGTCGAATATGCAGGATACCGGCCGAAGATCGTCGAGGGCAGTCCCGACAACATCAAAATCACCCGGCCGGAAGACCTGCCGCTGGCCGAATTCTATTTGAGACAGAGAGGATGACATTGCGTATCGGACAGGGCTACGATGCCCATCGTTTCAAGCCCGGCGATCATGTTGTGCTGGGAGGAGTGAGGATTCCCTTCGAGCAGGGAATGGCCGCCCATTCAGACGGAGACGTGGCGCTTCATGCCCTGTGTGACGCCCTTTTGGGGGCGGCTGGTCTGGGTGACATCGGCCGGCATTTTCCTGATTCAGATCCCTCCCTGGCCGGGGTCGACAGTCGGTTGCTGCTGCGCAAGGTGCGTGAGCTGTTGTCAGCACAGGGACTTGAACCTGTCAACGTGGATCTGACCATCGTCTGCCAGGCACCGAGGCTGTCCCAGCACATTCCGGCCATGTGCGACAACATCGCCGCCGATCTGGGCCTGACCCGGAAATGGGTCAACGTGAAGGCCACCACCACCGAGAAGATGGGATTCGAGGGCCGGGGCGAAGGCATTTCTGTTCAGGCGGTGGCGCTGCTGAGGGCGGTTTGACGTCGCTTCTTCCCGATTGGCCGAGGGCCTTTGGCGGTCCGGCAGGTTCCGCTATCCTGAAGGCGAATCCTGAGCATTTCCAGGTGGAAGAGCGGTTGGGTTTCGAACCCGACGGGGAGGGGGAGCACGTTTTTCTCTGGGTCGAGAAATCAGGGCTCAACACCGAACAGGTGGCCGGGGAAATCGCCCGTTTCGCCTCACTACCGCGCCGCCAGGTCAGCTATGCCGGACTCAAGGACAGGCAGGCGCTGACCCGCCAGTGGTTTAGTGTGCATCTGCCGGGCAAAGGCGAATTACCCTGGGGGAATTGCCGGGGGGAAAGTTTCCAGGTACTGCGCTGGGCCAGGAACCGCCGCAAACTGAAGCGGGGGGCTTTGACCGGCAACCGGTTCCGGCTCCTGATCGAGGAATTTTCAGGCGAGCGGGAACAGATCACGGCGATTCTCGAGCAGCTGGTCGACCAGGGAATTCCGAATTATTTCGGACCCCAGCGGTTCGGTCATCAAGGTGGCAATATCGAACACGCCAAGTCCCTTCTGAGTGGCCGGGAGAAGGTGCGCAGCCGGCATCTCAAAGGATTGTACCTGTCGGCGGCGAGATCCCTGATCTTCAATCAGGTGCTGGCCTTGAGAATGGAAAAAGCCAACTGGAACCTGCCATTACCCGGTGATCTGCTGATGTTCGATGGGGGAGGATCTTTTTTTCGTGCTGATGTCGTCGATGAGGAACTCGTTTCAAGGGCGGCGGCTTTGAAAATCCATCCCACCGGCCCCCTTTGGGGACAGGGCGGTGAACCCGCCTCTCTGAAAGCCGGGGAAATCGAACGTCGGGCAGCTGAGACCTGGTCTGATTTGGCCCGGGGATTGGAAGCAACGGGGATGAAAGCCGGGCGACGTCCCTTGAGGGTGCGGCTGATGGATCCTGCCTGGTCCTGGGAAGGCAATGATCTGCAGCTGGGGTTCTTACTTCCTGCCGGGGCCTATGCCACCACTGTGATACGCGAACTGATCCAAACCGAGGAGAGTTGCCGATGACATGCAACCACGCTTTCTGGCTCGCCCTGCTGCAGGGTCTGACCGAGTTCCTGCCAATCTCCAGCTCCGCCCATCTGATTTTGATGCCCAGGCTGCTGGGATGGGCGGATCAGGGACTGGCCTTCGATGTGGCGGTACACGTCGGAACCCTGATGGCTGTTGTGATCTATTTCCGTTCAGAGTTGGCAGTCATCGTGCGCGAATGGTTGCTCTCCCTCTACCAGAGGGAGGTGAATGAGCATGCGGTGCTGGGTTGGGGCGTGATCCTCGGCACCATTCCAGTGGGCCTGGTGGGTCTGTTGGCCAAGGAGTGGATCGAGACCACGCTGCGTTCCCCCCTGGTCATCGCCACCACCACCATCGTGTTCGGCCTGCTGTTGGGCGCGGCGGATCGATGGACCCGGGGAAGCCGGCCCCTGAAAAAGCTGACCTGGCGCGATGCCCTGATCATCGGGGTGCTGCAGTCAGTGGCGCTGATTCCGGGTACCTCACGATCGGGTATTACCATCACCGGCGGCCTGCTGCTGGGCTTCGACCGCGTCAGTGCCGCCCGCTTTTCCTTCCTGCTTTCGATCCCGGTCATCATCCTTGCCGGTGGCCTGAAGACCCTGGACCTGATTCATGCCGATACCGCTGTGGACTGGTATGTCCTGTCTCTGGGCGTCGCCGTCTCTGCCCTGTCTGCCTACGCCTGTATCGGTTGGTTCATGCGTCTACTGGAAAAAACCGGGATGCTGCCGTTCGTTTTATATCGCCTGGTGTTGGGGGCGGGCTTGTTTTATCTCTTCTGGGGGTAGGATGGGCGCGCGTCACCATTCCACGTGGACAAGGATCAGGAGTATATTCTAGGGGGATATAAATGCATCTTTATAATTTTACCCTCCCTTTTGAAAAAAGGGGGGATAGGTGGAATTGTATAAAGGTTCTGAAAAATTATCGTGATTCAAGCAGCACATACAAAGCCCCAGTGCCGCCATGGATGATTTTGGCAGAGCAAAAGGCCACGACATGTGTATACCGGGGCAACCACTGGTTGAGCGCGGTCTTGAGCACGGGTTTGAAGCCTTCCGAGCGCCACCCTTTGCCGTGGATGATGAGGAGGCTGTCCAGGCCGTCTTCGCGGCAATCGTGAAGAAATGCCTCCAGCATTGGGCGGGCCTCGGCACGGGTGCAGCCGTGAAGATCCAGGGTGGACTGCGGTGGAAACTTTCCCTGTTGTAGTTTCTTCAGCAGGCGTTGGTCGCTACCCGGGCGCAGATAACGGATCACGTCCCCGATCGTGAGTTCATCCCCAAACGTCCCTGTGCTCTCTTCCGCCTGATTTGGCCGGGCGGGTCTTGCTCGTTTGATGGAACGTTGTTCCCTCTGATCGTGACGGAGCGGCCGAATGCCGGTCACGGCATTGCGGAACAGATCCTTGTCTTCATCGTCGATATTCATGGAGCCAAAACCTCGATGCCGAACCGGTGCAGCAGGTCAACCAGCTTGATCAGTGGCAATCCGACCAGGGCATTGGGATCCTCGCCCTCGAAGGAGCGGATCAGGGCGATGCCGAGTCCTTCCGATTTGAAAGTGCCGACACAGTCGTAGGACCGTTCGCGGTGTACATAGTCCTCGATCTGACGGCGGATCAGCTGGCGGAGGTGGACCTGACACACATCGATGGCGTTTAACTGCCTGCCGCTTTGGCTGTTGAATACACTGACGCCGGTATAGAACCTGAGGCTGCGTCCGGCGGCGGCCTCCAGTTGGGCTACCGCATCGTCGAAACCGCCGGGTTTATGAAGTTTGCGTCCGCCGAGCAGCGCCACCTGATCGGAGCCGATGATCAGATGCTGCGGAAACGATTCTCTGAGTGCCCGTGCCTTGGCGGCGGCCAGGCGCATGGCCAGTTGTTCCGGGGCTTCGTTGAAATTGGGGGTTTCGTCGACGTCCGGTGCCGCAGTGACAAAGGAAAGCTGCAATTTTTCCAGCAGAGCTTTGCGATAGGGCGATCCTGAAGCCAAGACCAAAGGAAGCGTTGCCATCTGTGTGCTAGGTTGTTGATCAATTCACAATATTTTGACAGGTTTTGTCGATTGTCGATATCATTTGCTAATTATGCCGATGCGTTTACCCGATCTGATCGACCCGATATTGTGTGCCGCCAAAGGCCGGCATTGGCAGGGAAAGCTGAATTTGGGCCGGATGTCGAGGCTGACTGGGATGATAACCAATCCCGAAGACGAGGTCGATGTGGATTTACGATTCGATCGGGCTGGCCGAATGCTTGTCGTGACCGGCTCGGTGCGGGCTGAATTGGACGTGGTGTGTCAGCGTTGTCTGGAGCCCGTGCATGTCGTGGTGGATCAGGCGGTGAATCTGGGGCTGGTGACGACCCTCGAGGAGGGCGATCTGGTACCCGAGTCTTTCGAGCCCTTGGTGCTCGAGCAGGAACAGATTCGTTTCTCTGACATAGTCGAGGATGAGCTGATCCTGGCGATACCCGCGATTCCCCGGCACGAGCATTGCGATATGTGTGAAATACAGAATGAAGAGATCGAGCGCCCCAATCCGTTTGCGGTGCTGGCGAATCTGAAAACCGAAACCTGAAACTTTTGACCAGGAGATACCGAAATGGCGGTACAGCAGAACCGGAAGACCCGTTCCAAACGCGGCATGCGCCGTGCTCACGATTCATTGCGGGGGCCGACCTTGTCCCAGGATCCTTTGACTGGCGAGACCCACCTGCGCCATCATGTCAGCCCGGACGGTTACTACCGTGGTCGCCGGATGATCGAAGTCAAGCAGGAAGAGCTCGAAGAAGAATAAACCAACTTGCGTTTGTTCCCACATTATTTGTTCCCGCATTAACGGATTTGGATTACCAAGAATGATTGAACCACAGCTAGGAGATGTCCATGCCTGATCGTGGACCGGTGATTGCGCTGGATGCGATGGGGGGGGATCATGGTCCGGAAGTGACCGTGGCGGCAGCCATAGATTGTCTGCGTTCGCATCCCAACCTGAGTCTGATTCTGGTGGGTCAGGAGCCGGCGCTGCGTGAACAGTTGGCTCGCTATGATCAAATTCCGCAGGAGCGGCTGACCATCCACCATGCCTCCGATGTGGTCGCCATGGATGATCCACCCTCCAAGGCCCTGCGCAACAAACGTGATTCCTCGATGCGGGTGGCAATCAATCTGGTCCGGGACGGAGAAGCCGATGCTTGCGTGAGTGCCGGCAATACTGGCGCCCTGATGGCGACCGCTCGTTTCGTTCTCAAGACGATTCCGGGTATCGATCGCCCCGCAATCATCGTCTCTTTGCCTTCGGCTCATGGACATACCCATATTCTGGATATGGGGGCCAACGTGGATTGCAGCGCCGAGCACTTGTATCAGTTCGCGGTCATGGGGTACGAACTGGTCCAGGCGGTGGAGAACAAGGAGGCGCCAAGGGTAGGGCTGCTCAACATCGGTGAAGAGGAAATCAAGGGGAATGAACAGGTCAAGCAGGCGTACCGGCTGTTGTCCGATTCCTATCTCAACTTTATCGGATACGTGGAAGGTGACGGTATCTTCTCGGGGGATGTGGATATTGTCGTCACCGATGGTTTCGTTGGCAATGTCGCTCTCAAGAGCATCGAAGGTTTCGCGCGCCTGTTGGGACAGAGTCTCAAGGATGCCTTCCAGCTCAACTGGTATACCAAACTGGTGGGGCTGTTGGCGGTGCCCGTGCTGAAACCCTTCAAACGGCGCTTTGATCCCCGTCGTTACAATGGTGCGACGTTGTTGGGACTGCGGGGGATCGTGATCAAGAGTCATGGCAATGCTGATCGAAAATCCTTTGCCAATGCCATTCTCATGGCCATGGTTGAGATCGACAAGGCCGTACCCGAACGGATAAGTGAGCAGGTGACGACCATTTTTGCCAATAGTGCCAGCCCAAAGAAGGATGAAGACGCAATATCGGCCCAGGTGAAGAGCGCATGAGCCGATTTGCCCGCATTGCCGGCACGGGGGGGTATCTTCCGGCCACGGTTCGTTCCAATGACGATATTGCCCAGATGGTGGATACCTCCGATTCCTGGATTATGGAACGTACCGGGATTCGTGAACGCCGCATCGCCGCACCGGACGAGACCGCCTCCAGTATGGGCGAGATCGCAGCGCGCCAGGCTATCTCGGCGGCCGGCTGGGAGCCGCAGGATATCGACCTCGTGATCATGGCCACCAGTACCCCCGACCGGGTATTCCCCAGTGCTGCCTGTATTCTTCAGCAACGTTTGGGGATTGGAGTATGTGGGGCTTTCGACGTCCAGGCAGCCTGTGCAGGGTTCATCTATGCGCTGAGCGTCGCCGATCAGTTCCTGCGGACTGGAGCCGCCAGGCGTGTCCTGCTGGTGGGCAGCGAGATCAATTCACGTCTGGTGGATTGGAGCGACCGTGCCACTTGCATTCTGTTTGGCGATGGCGCCGGTGCGGTGGTGTTGGAAGCCTCCGAGGCGCCGGGTATCCTTTCCACCCATATTCATGCCGATGGGCGCTTTCAGGAGTTGCTCTATCTGCCCAATCCCGAGATGGGGATCAGTGGCGAACCTCCTTATGTCAAGATGCAGGGTAACGAGGTGTTCAAAGTGGCCGTCAACACCCTGGGCCGCATCGTGGACGAGACCCTGGCCGCCAACGGTATGGAGAAATCCGATGTGGATTGGCTGGTACCGCATCAGGCCAATATCC
>CAYUPV010000001.1:0-50253 GCA_964445885.1 uncultured Methylococcales bacterium | reverse complement strand
TTCAAACAAGTCCCTGCCTCCTGCTTCTGACTTTCATGCTCTTGGGTGAAAAAAAATTTCATGAACGTTACCGTGAAAGATTCCAGGAGGGCTAAAAAGTATCTTTCATTGGTTTTAGGTGCAAGTTGCTGTTTTCATGGACGTTACCGTGAAAGTCGCATGGTGGGAAACGAGCAGGGGGGTGGTTTTTTGGACGCCATAAACATTTTCCTGCTTTGCTTTCCTGCAACGAAAAAACCCTGCCCCGGCCTATTCGACCGGGGCTCGTAAGCGGTCTTCCTGGCCGCTGACGTCCTTCGGATAGGTCCTGATCCCTTTCGAGCTATCTTCCAGCTTTCAGGGGTTAAAAAACTTTTCATTAACGTTTACCGGGTGTACAGAGAACTTGATAATATAAAATGTTTTTGATGGACAAAGCAAAGGAGAAAGCGTTGCAGTCGATCATGGAATCGGGCTCGATGACAACGACGGAAAAACGAGCAGCCATCGGTCTCGCCCTGATCTTCGCCTTCAGGATGCTGGGACTGTTCATGATTCTGCCGGTGTTCGCCCTGCTCGCCGCTGACCTCAAGGGCGCCACCCCTCAACTGATAGGACTGGCCATCGGTGCCTATGGTTTCACCCAGGCCTTGTTACAGATCCCGTTCGGACTGCTTTCAGACAAGATCGGACGCAAGACCGTCATCTCTTTTGGCCTGCTACTGTTCGCCGCCGGTAGTGTGGTCTCCGCTGAGGCGCAGGACATCTATCAGATCATTGGCGGACGAGCATTACAGGGCAGTGGCGCCATCGCTGCTGCAGTCATGGCACTGGCCGCCGACCTTACCCGCGAGCAGCACCGCACCAAGGCCATGGCAATGATCGGCATGAGTATCGGCCTGGCCTTCGCCGTTTCCATGGTAATTGGCCCCGTGGTGGGCCATTGGCTCGGACTGTCGGGGCTGTTCTGGAGCACGGCCGTTCTGGCTGGTCTGGGACTGCTGGTATTGCTGACGATCGTCCCCAACCCCGTCGTGTCCCGCTTTCACCGCGACGCGGAGGTTCAGCCCGCCCGCTTCGCCAGCGTGCTCACCCACCCGGACCTGCTACGGCTCGACTTCGGCATCTTGTGTCTGCATATGATGCTCACCGCCACTTTCGTGGCACTCCCGATGGTTTTGAGTACCTATACGGAAATTCCCACCTTCAAACACAGTTACCTCTATCTTCCGGTGATGGTGCTGTCATTGGTGTTCATGGTCCCTTTGATCATCGTGGCGGAAAAAAAGCGCAAGATGAAGACGGTGTTCCTGCTGGCCATCGCCCTGATCGCCCTGGCCGAAAGCGGCTTGGCGTATTTCCACACGCACCTGTATGGCATCGCCACAGCCCTGCTGGTGTTTTTCTCGGGCTTCAACCTGCTTGAGGCCCTGCTACCCTCCCTGATCTCTAAGACGGCGCCAGTGGATTTGAAAGGGACCGCCATGGGCGTCTATTCCAGCAGTCAATTCATCGGAGCGTTCCTTGGAGGAGCTAGCGGAGGATGGCTGATTGCTCACTACGGATTGACCGGGGTGTTCTGGTTCTGTGCTGGAATCACTGTGTTATGGCTGCTGGTTGCAGCCGGCATGAAACCTCCACGCCCAGTTTCCAGTCTATTGTTGCATGTGGACATCGGCAGCCGCCGGCAGGCCGATCATCTGGCCCGCAGACTGCGGAGGCTTCCAGGTGTCATCGAGGCGCTTGTGGTCCCCGATGAAGGCGTGGCCTATCTGAAGATTGACAAACAGCAGCTGAATACTGACCATTTACAACATCTGGTATCCCGATTCACCCATCCCGAACCCCAACCTGCGGAGAACTGAAATCATGGCATCAAGAGGCGTCAACAAAGTCATCCTGATCGGCAACCTGGGCGCTGACCCGGAAATACGTTACATGCCCAGCGGCAGTGCGGTTGCGAATCTACGCATCGCCACCACCGAAAGCTGGAAAGATCAACAGTCCGGTCAGCGGCAGGAACGTACCGAATGGCACCGGGTTGCCCTGTTTGGGCGCCTGGCAGAAATCGCCGGAGAATACCTGCGCAAAGGCAGTCAGGTCTATATCGAAGGCTCACTCAGAACCCGGAAATGGCAAGGCCAAGATGGTCAGGATCGCTATACCACCGAGATCGTTGGCCGTGAAATGAGGATGCTCGGTGGCCGTGGCGGTGACAGCAGCGCGGCTTTCGATCAGAGTGTACCGGATCATCCAGAGGCGGCGACTGCCCCCCAGGCTGGGGCCAGCAAACCTGCACCCTCCAAACAGGCGCCGGAAACCCTGGACGATTTCGACGACGATATCCCATTTTGAAATTCATCTAAGACGCAGAAGGCAGCATTTTGTAAGTTGGGCAAAGGATAGGAACCCAACATCAATCCCTCTGGATTCGTTGTACCACTGCATGGATTCCTCTGCAAAAGCTATATCATCTTTGCGCCTCCGAGCTGAATCAACCCCATTCAGTCAGTCAAAGTAATGGAAATTCAGGCAATTCCCGGTTTCACCCATCCGTTCAGTTCGCTTACGCATCTCGTTGGAGCAGGAGTTTTTGCCCTGTTGGCCGTTCCATTGTGGCGCCGCTGCGGGGGCTGCCTTCTATGTCGAACCACGACGGCAGTCTATTCGTTCACCGTGGTGTTGCTACTCTCCATGAGTGGAGTGTATCACCTGCTTATGAGCAAAGGGGTGGCTCACGAGGTTCTGGCACGGCTGGATCACGCCGCCATCTTTGCCCTGATCGCCGGCAGCTTTACCCCCCTGCAACCCCTGTTTTTCCGAAGCCAATGGGGACGTTGGGGAGTACTGACGCTGGTCTGGGTTCTGGCGTTGACCGGGATAGTAATGAAGGTGATATTCTTTCATGATATTCCGGAAATTCTGGGATTGTCCTTCTATTTGGGACTGGGCTGGCTGGGACTGGGATCGGGCATCGCGCTCGCACACCGTTTCGGCTTGAAGTTCATCCAACCGTTGCTTTGGGGAGGGGTGGCCTATACTACTGGCGCCATTGCCGATTATGCCCGCTGGCCGGTCCTGGTGCAGGGCGTCATCGGCCCCCATGAAATCATGCACCTGGGGGTGCTGGCAGGGATCACCAGCTTCTGGTGGTTCTTCTTCAGCCGGATTCCGCGATGCAGTAACTGGGGACCCAACTCTGCCTGATTTTATCTTCCGGAACCATGGAATAATCGAACTTCTGCGCTTCCTCGATCATCTGCTCGATGTTGAACAGGCGTTTGGATTCTGGGATATCAGCGAAGAAAGCCTTGAACAAGGGAGCAATCATCGCCCGCGCGATACGGATGCCGACCGGTCCGATGAAATTGCGTCTCTGGCCCACATGCGCCAACTCATCGACCATGATTTCATTGAGCAGTTCATGCAGTCTGGCGCAGGCTTCCGGCTCCGTTTCCGCCAACAACTCATCGAAAAGACGGTCCAGGTGCAGATAGAACACCATGCCCATCAACTCGGTGACAAAAGCCGGTGTATCCATCAGGAATCCGGGGAGACGGGGAAATGTTCGATAAACCGCCTGCATCATCAGGCCGGGGGATACCCATTCCACCTCATCCAAATGAAAGGTACGCAACATTTCGTGGAACAGTCGAATATGACTGAACTCCTCGGCCAGATGTACCCGGCTGATCTTGTCCTCTACACTGTGGCACTTTTCCATCGGTGGTGTCGCATCCCAAGCGCCGACGATACCCACCCATTCATGGCGGGCAAACTTGTAGATACAGGTCAACATCAAGGTGAGTTGATCCACCCCCTCGAGGTTGTCCTGCCACTTGACATAGTTGCGGTAAAACAGTCCAGGGTCCGACAGTGGTTTGCGAGCACGTACAGGTTGAGATCGAAAGGCCTCCAGTTTTGCTCTTTTATTGGCCAGATCCTGTTCGGCTTCATACAATTCACCTGCGTGACGCTGGGAAAAGACCCAATAGGATTCAAAGTTTTTCGCTCTTTCCTCGGCACTACACAAGGTAAAGATAGGCAAAGTCTGCATTCATTCCCCCATTTATTCCATAAGATAGAAAAGGTTTTTAAGCTATCGAAGTCTATTTGTCCAGCCCCATTCGGCATCCGTTGCGCCAACCCGCCAGATCCGGAACCAGAATATTTGGTCCCAGATACAAACCCGGTGCTTAGAGGTTCCACCAACTGCCAGGGCCTCTCTTCCCTCCATGGAATCCAGGCACAAGCTCGCCCCCACGGAAGAAGCCGCCAAGGCATGTCTTGGCGCCGGACGCGGATGGGGCACCAAACGACCATCGATGATCTCGGCCACCAGATGCTCCGGTTCCTGTAACAGTAACAGCTCTTCATAAGTGGCCAGGCGTTTGGCCGTGGTTGCCATCGTCACTCTCTACCTGGCCGGAAACCGTTGGTGATGGGATAGCGCCGGTCACGGCCGAAGGCCCGCGCAGTGATCCGCACTCCCGGCGGCGCCTGGCGACGTTTGTACTCGTTTCGATCCACCATGGTCACCACCCGCACCACCGTAGCCTCATCGAAACCGGCGGCGATGATCTCGTCGATGGACAGATCCTGCTCCACATACATCTGCAAAATGATATCGAGTACCGAATAAGGTGGCAGGCTATCCTCGTCCTTCTGATCCGGGGCAAGTTCGGCCGATGGCGGCCGGGTGAGCACCCGGCGGGGAATCACCTCCCGGTTGCGATTGAGGTATTCCGCCAAGGCATAGACTTTTCCCTTCAGCACATCCTTGATCGGTGCAAATCCGCCCGCCATGTCGCCGTAGAGTGTGGCATAACCGACGCTCATCTCACTCTTGTTGCCGGTCGACAGCACTAGGCGGCCGAATTTGTTGGAGATCGCCATGAGGATGATGCCACGGCAGCGGGCCTGGATATTTTCCTCGGTCACGTCCCATGGTCGGCTGGCGAACTCCTGCTCAAGCATCTGCAGATATGCCTGGAAAGCCGGTTCGATGGGAATCACGCGGTAGTTCACCCCGAGATTGTCCGCCAACGCCCTGGCATCATCCAGGCTGACCTGGGAAGTGAAACGTGAGGGCATCATCACCGCTTCCACATGCTCAGGGCCCAGCGCCTCAGCGGCCAGCGTCAGTACCACCGAGGAATCGATCCCACCAGACAATCCCAGCACCACCCCCTGGAAACGATTCTTGCGGGTATAGTCACGAATTGCCAGAACCACCGCTTTGGCGATACTGGCAGATTCCTCATCCACTGCATTCACCATGCCCGGCAGCGGATTCACCTGCTCCCCGTTCCAGTCGAAATCGGCCGTTTCCAGGGCTTCATCGAATTCAGGCAGCCTTCTGATCACTTCACCGCGGGGGTTCATCACGAAGGAGGCGCCATCGAACACCAATTCATCGTGACCGCAGACCTGGTTGACATACAGAACCGGCACACCGGTCACAGCAATCCGTGCATGAACGGCAGCCTCACGTTCTGAGATTTTGTCGATATGAAACGGTGAAGCATTGATGTTCACCATCAAGCGTGCTCCAGCCCGCACACTGTGTTCCACCGGCCCCGGATGCCAGATGTCCTCGCACACCGACACCCCCACCGGAACACCTTTCAACAGGAACAATCCTGGCGCATCCCCCGGATGAAAATAGCGCTTTTCATCGAACACACCGTAGTTGGGTAAATGATGCTTGCGGTAAATCAGTTTGATCTGGCCGTCAGAGAGGACCGCAGCACTGTTATACACCTTACTTTCGTAGTACTCGGGAAAACCGACGATCATCTCGATTCCCGCGATATGGTACCGTACTCGTTCGAGCCCTCGCTGGCATGCCTGGATAAAATCCTGGCGCAACAACAGATCATCCGGTGGATAGCCGGAGATGGCGAGCTCGGTAAAGACCACAGCATCCGCTCCCAGTTCATCGCGGGCCCTTTGTGCGGCCGAGATGATTTTGCCGACGTTGCCTTCGATATCCCCGACCATGTAATTCAGTTGGGCGAGGGCGAATCGGAGCCGTGTCATGCGAGACAGTCCTTCATCCTGCTACCCATGTCGGTGGGCAGATCCACCACTTGCGCACCGGCGCGGCGCAGGGCAGCCACCTTGGCTTCGGCCGTCCCCCTGCCTCCACTGACGATGGCGCCGGCGTGTCCCATCCGGCGACCAGGCGGAGCCGTTCGGCCGGCGATATAGGCAACGACCGCTTTGCTGACATGATGGCGGATATATTCGGCAGCCTCCTCTTCTTCCTGGCCGCCGATCTCTCCCACCAGAATGATTCCCCGGGTCTCGGGATCGGCCTCGAACAGGGCCAGGGCATCGATAAAATTCATTCCATGAATGGGATCGCCACCGATCCCAATGCAGGAACTCTGTCCCAACCCCTCACGAGTGGTCTGCCACACGGCTTCATACGTCAAGGTTCCGGAGCGCGAAACCACGCCGACGCAACCCCTTCGGTGGATGAATCCAGGCATGATGCCGATCTTGCATTCATCCGGGGTGATGATACCGGGACAATTGGGACCGATGAGGACACAGTCATACTCGTTAAGCGCCGCCTTGACCCTGAGCATGCGCAAGGTGGGGATCCCCTCGGTGATACAGACGACCAGTCGCAAGCCGCAATCGGCCGCTTCCAGGATAGCGTCGGCAGCGAAGGGGGGAGGCACGAAGATGACGCTGGCCTCGGCCCCCGTCTCCCGGACTGCCCGGCGTACCGTATTGAAAACCGGAAGGTCCAGATGGGTCTGGCCGCCTCGGCCGGGCGTCACTCCACCCACCAGATGGGTACCATATTCGAGTGCCTGCTGACAGTGGAAGGTGGCCTGTCTACCTGTGAAACCCTGACAAATCAACTTGGTGTTACGATCGACCAGTACGCTCATGCTTCCTCCTGCGCCGCTGCAACGGCTTTGTGGGCCGCCGTCAGTAAATCATTGGCGGCGAGAATAGCCAGTCCGGAACGCTCCAGCAATCGCCGTCCCTCTTGTGCATTCGTGCCTTCCAACCGGACTACGACCGGAACGCCCACATGCACCTCCTTCACCGCCTCAATGATCCCTTCGGCAATCAGGTCACAACGGACGATGCCACCGAATATGTTGACCAGAATCGCTTTGACCTTGGGATCCGACAGGATGATCTTGAAGGCTTCGGTGACCCTTTCCGCCGAGGCTCCTCCCCCCACATCGAGGAAGTTGGCAGGTTCCCCACCGCACTGTTTGACCAGATCCATGGTCGCCATCGCCAGACCCGCGCCATTGACCATACAACCGATGTTGCCCTCCAGGGTAACGTAACTCAGATCGTGCTCCCGGGCACGGCGTTCCTTTTCGTCCTCCTGAGAGGGGTCACGCAGCGCTTCGATATCAGGATGCGCGTAGAGACCATTGTCGTCAAAGTTCAGCTTGGCATCCAAGGCCAACAATTCGCCACCGGATGTCACGGCCAGTGGGTTGATCTCTATCTGACTGGCATCCTTGTCGAGTAGCAGTCGATACAGACCATCCAGTATCTTCACCATGCCCCCGGCCTGTTTGCCTTCCAATCCCAGGCCAAAGGCCATCTCACGCCCCTGGTAAGCTGAAAAGCCAGTAGCAGGATTCACGTGAAAGCGCAAGATTGCTTCAGGGCGTTCGGTGACCAGTTGCTCGATCTCCGTGCCTCCATCACTGGAAGCGACCACAGTCACCCGTTCACAGACTCGGTCGATCAGCAAGCTCAGATAAAGCTCATGCGCGATCTGGGTAGCAGATTCTATCAGCACGGACATGACCGGCAGACCTTGCGGGCCGGTCTGTGCCGTCACCAGCCGCTTGCCCAGCAGAGCAGCGGCAGCCTGCCGAACTGCTTCGGGAGACTCCGCCATGACCACACCGCCAGCCTTGCCGCGGGCGCCGGCATGGATCTGCGCCTTGACCAACCAGAGCGACCCTCCCAGTTGCTGGGTAGCATCGAACGCCTCGTGCGGGGACCGGGCAATCTTTCCTGACGGAACCGGCACTGCATAGTTGGATAGCAGCGCTTTGGCCTGATATTCATGGATGTTCATAAGATGTGGCTATAATTTGTGGAGAAGCACGCTTATTCTATGTCAACTGTCCAGTCGAGGCGAGTCTATGCCCATCGAGGGGTCCACCCTGCAACCCTGCCCTATGTCGGGGTTCCGGCTGAAAACCAATCAGGCCTGGCGGCTGCTCCTGACATTCAACCTGTATCAGCTCTGTCTTGGTGGTCTGCTAGGGGGGCTCTCTCTGGGACATTGGGGACCTTCGTTGCTGGGGCAGTTTTCCCTCGATGCATTTCTCACAACCACCGCCGGCTACACAGCTACCAGTCTGCTCTCCTTACCTTTTATTTTCCTACACAGGCCCCCCTATCTCTGGCAGGCTGGCTTTCATATCCTGTTGGACATCGCCGCCATTCCACCCATCATCTATGCCTGTGGAGGCCTGGAAAGCGGCTTCGGTATCTTGCTGGCGGTCTCGGTCACAGCTGCCGGGCTGCTTATTGGAGGCAGATGCGCCATTGGTTTTGCCGCCCTGGCCAGTCTTGCCGTCCTGTTTGTCGAAGTTTATGCCGACTGGCAGGGTGTGTTCTCATCCACCCATTACACTTATGCTGGAATGTTGGGTATGGCTTATTTTGCCATCGCCCTGCTCGCCATCGCTCTGGCAAGAATGGCGGAGCAGAGCGAGGCTCTGGCACGGCAACGAGGCACGGACCTGGCCTATCAGCGCCGATTGAACGAGTTCATTATCCAGAATCTTCAGTCCGGCATCGTTGTTCTCAATTCAAACCAGGAGGTTCTGCTGACCAATGACTCGGCCCGACGCCTGTTGGGATTATCCGACATCCCGCGACATCTTGCCGGTCTCCCCACGGAACTGGCAAACCATTGGCGTCAATGGCCATCCGAAATGCAGGAACTTTCGACCACCATTGCCATGACTGAATCGTCACCACTTCACATCCGATTCAATCGCCTGCTGATTCGGGACATCAATCTGACCATGATTTACCTCGAGGATGATAGCTTGCATCAGAAACGGGTACAGGAAGGCAAACTGGCTTCGCTTGGCAGGCTTACCGCGGGCATTGCCCACGAAATTCGAAATCCATTGGGTGCCATCGGCCATGCAGCTCAATTGCTGGCGGAAAGCGACCATCTGGATGCCCAGGATCAAAGACTGGTGAACATCGTCTGCAACCAGGTGAGGAGAATGGACGACACCATTGGCAATGTGTTGCAATTGTCGAGGCGGAATGCTGCCCAAAGGGAAAAGTTATGTCTCAATTCATGGCTGGAGTCCTTTTGCCGTGATTTTCAGGCCGAAACCCAAAGCGATCACAACCTCATCGACTTGAAATCAGCTGCATCCCCGATGCATGTCTGGGCTGATCCAAGCCAGCTCAAGCAGATTCTCTCCAACCTTTGCCACAATGCCCTGAAATACGGTCCTGGAAAAGACGGTAGGATCGTGTTACAGCTGGCTCGTGACAAGGATCACAGGCCATGCATCGAGGTCATCGATCACGGACCAGGCATCCAGGAGGAGAAGGTTGAGCAAATGTTCGAGCCGTTCTTCACCACCTCTTCCAGCGGAACCGGGCTGGGTCTCTACATTTCACGGGAACTGGCCCAGCTGAACCAGGCACAGCTTATCTATGACAACGGCCCCGATGGCAGTCGTTTCTCTCTCATTCTCGTCGATGCAGACCAAATCATGGTGGATTTATGAGTCAACCCCTCGCCCTGATCGTCGATGACGAACCCGATATCATCGAGCTGCTTGAACTGACGCTGGCACGCATGGACATCCATGCCCAATCCGCTTCCGGCCTGGCCGAAGCCAAACAGTGGCTCAACCGGAAACCTTTTCATTTCTGCCTGACCGACATGCGCTTGCCAGACGGCAGCGGTCTGGATCTGGTGGCCCATATCCAGGCGAATTTCCCTTCCCTTCCGGTCGCGGTGATCACCGCCCATGGCAATATGGATACGGCGGTGAGGGCTCTCAAACAGGGCGCCTTCGATTTTGTCTCCAAGCCGGTGGATCTGAACATTCTACGCAAGCTGGTTGACAGCGCCCTTAGAGTCACGAAGCAAAAGGACCACAAGGACCGGAGATCGCGAGATATTCTGCTGGGGGAATCCGAATCCATCCGTGACATCCGGTCAAAAATAGTCAAATTGGCCCGCACCCAGGCGCCCATCTTCATTTGTGGAGAATCGGGTACCGGGAAAGAACTGGTCGCCCGCCTCATCCACGCCAAGGGTCCCAGGGCAGACATGCCTTTCATTGCCGTCAATTGCGGAGCGGTTCCTGCGGAATTGATGGAAAGCGAATTTTTCGGCCACAAGAAGGGCAGCTTTTCAGGCGCCGTCTCCGAGAAATACGGCCTGTTCCAGGCAGCCGATGGCGGAACCTTGTTCCTGGACGAGGTGGCTGACCTGCCACTGGCCCTCCAGGTGAAACTGCTGCGGGCGATTCAGGAAAAGAAAGTACGTCCAGTCGGAGCCGAACAGGAAATCCCCGTCGATGTACGCATCCTCAGCGCTACCCATAAAAATCTCAAAAAAATGGTGGACGAGGGCCGGTTTCGCCAGGACCTTTTCTACCGCATCAACGTGATAGAACTCATGGTCCCCCCCCTGCGACAGCGACGCGAAGACATTCCTCTGTTGAGCCGACGCATCCTGGAGCAACTGGCACAGGACAACGGCATGGACTCTCTCGAACTCTCTCCCAAGGCGTTGCAGGCCCTTTGCAACTATGACTTCCCTGGCAACGTACGGGAACTGGAAAATATCCTCGAGAGAACGGCAGCTCTGTGTGATGGCAACATCATTGATCTTGAGGGTATAAACCTGCCTTGCCATCGTAAGCTACCCAGCAGCCGCAACACTTCGATCGATACCCCATTCCCCACGGGGGAATTTTCACTGGAGGATTACCTTGCTGAAATAGAAAGGCGTACTATCCTGAATACTCTGGAACAAACCCGCTGGAACCGATCCAAGGCAGCCAGGCAATTGGGGATGACCCTGAGGCAGTTGAAATATCGACTGCAGAAATGGGGGCTTGACGGTGAAGAAGATTGACAATATTGTCAATCTGCTACGATTATGAAACGTGCCAGCGATATCGAAGCCATTTCTAACGCCGTAACGCTTTGAAATACCCAGCCAAGGACTATTGGCACGGGATCTGCTACTATTCAAGTGCAAGCTTTTTTCAACCATGCAAATGGAGACTACACGATGACAAAACACAACCAACAGGGCTTTACTCTCATTGAATTGATGATCGTCGTGGCGATCATCGGAATCCTGGCCGCCATCGCCATTCCTGCCTATCAGGATTACACCAAACGCGCCCACGTCACCGAGGGTCTGAGTCTGGCCGACGCCGCCAAAACCGGCGTGTCGGAATTCTGGGCCACCAATGGCGTCTTGCCGGCGACCAATGCGTCCATTGGTTTGCCCAAATCAAGTTCGATTACAGGTAATGCGGTGACTAGCGTTGGGGTGGGCACCAATGGCCTGATTACGATCACTTACAACGCCAAAGTCGAAAATACCAAGACATTGCTTTTGAGTCCGACCACCGCCAGTGGTGCGATTAAATGGAAATGTAAGGCCGGTTCCATTAGTAGCAAGTATCTCCCCGCCAGCTGCCGTTAATGCTTCCTTCGATCTTCAATCCCACCCGCCCTTCCGGGCGGGTTTTTTTTGCCTGCTGGCCGGACCTGGGGGTGGCCCTGGCCTTTGCTCTGGCCATGGGTTTGGCACTGTGGGTCTCCGCCCCGGCACTCGATGGAGGGTTTTTGTTCGACGACATACCGAACCTGAGTGATCTCGGGGCTTATGGCGGGGTGGAGGATTGGGGCACCTTCAAGGCCTTCGTGCTGGGAGGATTTTCCGGACCTACGGGCCGACCGTTGGCAATGTTGAGCTTCCTTCTCGACGACAACAACTGGCCGAGCTATGCGGCATCATTCAAGCACACCAATCTCGCCTTGCACCTGCTGGCTTATTGCCTGTTGGTTTGGGCGACCCTCGAAGTGGCGCGTTTTTATGGCTGGACGGAAAAGCAGGCCCAGTGGCTGGCCGTTTTGAATGCCTCAGCTTGGCTCCTTCATCCTCTGCTGGTGTCCACCACCTTTTATGTCGTGCAGCGGATGGCGATCCTGTCAGCGCTGTTCGTTTTCGCCGGACTAGCCGGGTATCTGCATGGGCGCATGATGTGGCCCACCTCCCCTCGTCGCGCTTTGCTGTGGATGGGAGGAAGTCTGGCCCTTGGAACCCTGCTGGCCACCTTGAGCAAAGAAAACGGTGCGCTGCTGCCCCTGCTCGTGATAGTGGTGGAGTTCTGCCATCCTGGCCAGACGCCACCCTTGCCGCTGGCCTTCCGCCTTGTGTTCCTGTGGCTACCCAGCCTGGCTGTACTTGGATTTTTGGCAAGTCAATGGAATCCGGCTCCACACCCCTGGCCGGGACGTCCCTTCAATCAGATCGAGCGGTTGCTGACCGAAACCCGGATCATCTGGGATTATTTGAGGGGATGGTTTGTCCCCCGAATCGAGAGTTCAGGTCTATACCGGGATGGCATTGTCATCTCTCACAGCCTGACGGATCCACCCGTGACCTTGGCAGCCACACTCGGGCTGGGCGGATTATTCGCCACCGCAGTGATGGTGCGCCGCCTCTTCCCCTTCATCTCCCTGGCTATTCTGTTTTTCCTCGCCGGTCAGCTGTTGGAATCGACCCTTTTGGGACTGGAATTGTATTTCGAGCACCGTAATTACCTGCCATCGGCCTTTTTGTCCTTGCCGATCATGGCTGGACTGATTATATTCTATAAACGCAGCATGCCCTATGCTGCTTTCCTGGGTACCGGACTGATCCTGGTGTCACTGGCTTTTTTGAACCATCAGCGATCGATGTTGTGGGGTGATCCGCTCAAGCTGGAAATGTACTGGGCACTGGCCGCTCCCGAATCGGCCCGGGCTCAAAATTCAATGGCGTGGTATTTACTTGCCTTGGGAGAACGGGACAAGGCCAAGGCAGTGCTGGACCAGGCTCTGGCTCGTCAGCCGCACAGCGGTCTGTTGATCATGAGCCATCTTCTTTTACAGGTACGTCAGGAACAGGCCACCAAGGCTGATTTCATGGAAGCTGGCCAACGCCTGACCCATGTTCCCTTCAATGCGCAAGTCGTCACCGCACTGCGTCAGCTGGTAGAAGGCGTAACCAATCCTGACTTACCTGAGTCATACCGCGATGGCACTTGGCAATTGATCGAACAACTGACCGCTAATCAATCCTTCAACCGCTTCCCCCTGTTTTTGCGCCTGATTCCCTATCTCCAGGCGCGATTGAAACTGGCCGGGCACGCACCCGACGAAGCGGCCAACCTGTATGCATTGGCCATGCAACGCTATGCGGAAATTGGTGCTGCCATGCAGATGGTCGCGGAAATGGGGAATTCAGGTTATCCTAAACAGGCATTGCGGTTACTCGATCAGGCCGAGGCGATCTTGAGACGACAACCTGACCGGGCTTTACGTTTTGATCGTGCCATCTATGAACGGGAAATTGCAAAGATCCGGAAAATTCTGTTAACGGATGACGAGCAGATCGCCAAGAGGTGAAAGGAAGGTTAATCTGGCAGCCCGAGGGTGGTTACCGCTAGGATGTCCATCTACAGGGCCCACCCAACTGCCAGGTTTTTGCCACTACCACCTTACAACGCTGTCATCCTTTCCAGCCCAGCAAGCCATTTGATCGCCTGCTCCCGATTGTCGCCACAGGTCTCCGGTTCCGCCTGAAACCTCGAACACACATCGGGCCGTTCGGAGGTGCCATAAAGCCGGCAACTGAAATCCTCGTCCAGGTGGATGCAGCGAACGCCCGCCGGTTTTCCATTCGGCATCCCGGGAATCGGGCCAGTGATCGATGGCGCGATACAACAAGCCCCACAGCCGGAGCGACAGTTCATAGTCTTCATCCACGCCTCAGGCTACAATGCCATTTCCATTGATGCGGATGACAACCACCATGAGTGCACCACCGCCCCATGCAGTGCTGGAGCAACTCCCCGAAGCACTGGAGAAAAAGAAGGCCAAACCACGTCAATTCAAGGACCTCGATTATTGTCATTTCACCGACGACTGGCACCACATCCCCCGGGGCACCGCCGTATTCGGGGACAGGGTCGTCTACGGTTACCCGCATATCGGCAGGGTACTGGCACTGGAGGCGGGACTCAAGGCACATTTCCAGGCCCCTTTCTGGGCCGAGGAAAAGATCAACGGCTTCAACGTCCGGATCGTCCGCCACCGGGATCAAACGATCGCCCTCAGCCGCGGTGGTTTCATCTGTCCTTTCACCACCGATCGGCTGCCAGACCTGATGCCTCTGGACGTCTACGACGCCCATCCGCAGATCGTGATCTGCGCGGAAGTGGCAGGGCCGGACAATCCCTATCTGGAATCCTGTCCGCCGTTCATCGAAGATGACGTGCGATTGTTCGTGTTCGACCTGATGGAATTGGATCACAGCCAGTTCCTGCCCTACCGGGACAAGCTGGAAATCGTGGACGGACACGCCCTGCCCCCCGTTCCCCGTCATGGTTACTTCAGACCCGATGAGGTGAACAAAATCCGTACTATCATGTTGCAATTGAACCAACACTGGCGCGAGGGCCTGGTCTTCAAGGAGGACTCACAGCGCAACCACCGTGCAAAATATGTCACCGGTAACGTCAACATCGATGATCTTCGCGCCGCCTCCGACAATCTTCTGGAGCTTCCACCCGAATACTTCACCAACCGCCTGCTCAGGCTGATCCTTTTTACCGAAGAAAATGGCCTTGTGATCACGCCCGAAATGGAACGGGCCCTGGGAAACGCTTTGCTGCAGGGGCTGCACGAGGCTTTCGACAAATACAGCCGGGAACACAAGGTGTATACCACTTTCCGCTGCCGCTTCAGGGAAAAGGAAAACGCCGAAATGATGCTCGATCATCTCAAACGCGCCAGTCACAGCATCAAGATCCAGCGCCGCCGCCTGGAGCCGGAGGGCGATCACTGGTTGTTGGAGTTCGATCGCATCTACCCTGCCCTGACAGGCATGCTGGGCGATCTCATGGCGGGCAAGATGATCTACGATTGAGTCTGATATTCCACCAGCTTCTCCATCACCTGCAACAGGTGATCGGGACGAATGATCTTCACTCCCACCTTGTCGGCCCATTTTCGCAACCCCTTGTCCGCCGAGAGCAGTACGGCATCCAGTTCATAGGCGAGAAGGAGTACGTCCATATCCTCACGGCTGTCGATGATCCCCTGACGCAATGCCTCCCGATAACGACCACGCAAGCGATTGATCACCTTGCCCACATTCTCGGCCTCGATGCCCGCCTGAGCCATCTTGGCATGCTCCTCGGCGATTCTGAGCCCCCGATCGATACGTGCCCGCACTTCCTCTATGAACTCGTATAAAATGCCGGCCGGGATGGTGATGTTGAACCGCCTTGGTGAACGGATACGGACCACCGACTCGAACTCTGGCGGGATCTCCGTCCCCTTGATCAGGCATAATTCATCGAAAACGGAACTGGGCATGAAAAACCGGGCCTGACTTCGGTGCGACAGACGAAGAAAAGCCTCCATCGCAGAGCCGGAGGTCTCGCCGAACTGGCCATAAACATCCGGATTGGTGAAGATGCTGGTATCCAGAACAAAACTATCCATGGTTTTCACACTCTGACTTGTTTTCGGTCACACGACCCGTTATATGTTTTGTATTGTGCAACTATACTTGATTGAGGAAGGCCATGCCGAGTTACGACTATCTATGCAAAGCCAACCGGAGAATCGTCGAAGTCCGTCATCGGATGGACGAAAAAGTCGAAACATGGGGCGAGCTTTGCCGCCTGGCAGGAATCGAACCGGGAGACATCCCATTCGACAGCCCGGTGGAAAAACTCATTACCGGGGGCAATGTGATCTCCAGTTCCGCTCTCAAAAACCTGGAACCCGCTTGCGCCAGTGAAAGCTGCGGACAGAACAGGCCAACCTGCTGTGGTGGCGGTAACTGCGCGATGGAGGATTTCCAGTAAGTGGGTGGAGCGGGTGAGGGGAATCGAACCCCCGTCACGAGAATGGGAATCTCGGGTTCTACCACTGAACTACACCCGCAGAGGTAAAATTGATTATATCCAAGACTAAAGGCAAAGCAAGCACCTGGTCCCTGCCTCCCGGCCTGAGCCGGGGCATTTTCAGGGCGCACGAAAGGCTGCTCGGCCGCCCCACGTTTGATTACCTGAACGAACTGGAACAAACCCAGCACTTTTCCCGCGACGACATCAAGGATCTTCAACTCAAGCGCCTGCGACAACTGCTCAACACAGCCATTGAACATTCCCCCTGGCACGCACAGAGGATCAGAAACGCGGCTGTCGATCCAGACCTCATGGACTGGGAACAATTCTTTCAGCTTCCCTTGATGGATAAAGAGGATGCCAGGCGCCATGGCGATGAAATGTTGTGGCGGGAGGCGCCTGGGGGCATCTTTCGCTACAACACCGGTGGCTCCAGCGGCGAACCCTTGATTTTCCACTTCGGACGCAAACGTCAGGCCGTCGATGCCGCCTGCAGGATGCGGGCAAGACACTGGTGGCGACTCGAGCCCGGGTATCGCGAGGTCTTCCTGTGGGGCGCCCCGGTGGAACTCAATCGCACTGACCGTATCAAGCAGGTTCGTGACCGTTTGTGTAATCAACTGCTGTTGAACGCCTTCGAAATGTCCCCTAAACGCATGGACGAATACCTGGAACTGCTACAACGGTTTCAGCCCCAATGCATCTATGGTTATGCCAGCAGCCTGGCGCTCCTCGCCGAACATGCGGAGAAACGGGGGCGGATACCCGAACTGACAGCATTGGAGCTCATCTCCACTACCGGAGAACCCCTTTATCCTCATCAGCGCGAGATCATAGGCCAAGTGTTCAACGTCCCGGTCGCCAATGAATACGGCGCCCGCGACGCCGGCCTGATCGCCCTGGAATCCCCCGCTGGCCAGATGCTCGTCAATTCCGAATGGATCGTGGTCGAGATCGTCGATGATCAGGGCAAGGCTGTTTCCGATGGCGACATGGGGGAGGTCGTCATCACCCATCTGGCCTCCGAAGTCCAGCCCTTCATCCGCTACCGGACGGGTGACATGGCCCGTTGGAATCGGGAGAGTTGCCCCCAGGGACGGGGGCTGGAAGTCTTGCAGGAAGTCACGGGGCGCAGCACCGACTTCGTCATCAGACCCGATGGCACCATCATGCACGCTCTGGCGCTCATCTATGTCGTCAGGGATACCCCCGGAGTCAGGCAGTTCAAGATCATCCAGCAGGATCTCCATCAGGTGTCGGTCCAGATCGTCAAGGAGCCGGCCCTCTGGCAGGAAGAAAACGCCCGCTCGATCCAGCAAGGGTTACAACAGCGGCTGGGTGAAGACGTCACCATTTCGATCGAACTCCTTGAACAGATACCGGCTGAGAAATCGGGCAAGTACCGCTATGTGGTCAATCAGATGGACTGCGCTTTGACTGCTGCCTGATGCTTTCTTTTCCCTGCTAAACTTTTAACCCCATGTAATTGAATTTTTATGATGAACAGGTAGTGATGATTTTAGATTGCACTGAATGTGGGCTGACCGGTCCTGGAAATCCGCCATCTCCCGAGGTGGTTTCGTGAACCTGGGCGAAACCATCCGCCACGGCGCCCTCTGGCTGTTCATTGGCAATTCAGGAAATCAGGTTCTCAGCTTCCTGGCCGGTATCGTCCTGGCCCGTTTGCTGGTACCGGAGGTGTTCGGGGTCCTGATGACCATGCAGGTCTTCACCGGCCTGGCCGGATTCGTCGCCGGAGGCGGGATGGGGCAGGCGCTGGTCCGCGCCAAAACAGCCGAAAAGAAGGATTACGACATCGTTTTCACCCTGCAACTGCTGATCGGCGTCCTGATCTACGCAGGGTTCTATTTCGCCGCCCCCTGGTTCGCCCGCTGGTACCATAATCCTCTCTATATAGATCTGCTGCGCGTCGCTGCCTTGTCCTTCATCCTGCGGCCATTCTTCAATCTCCCCGGCAATATCCTGTTTCGCCAGATGCGGTTCAGGGCAAAAGCGGTGATCGGTCTGATCAATCTTATCGTTTCCTCCACCACCAGTATCGTCATGGCCTGGAAGGGATTTGGCATTTGGAGCCTGGTGGCAGGGGGTATCGCCGGTTCAGTGAGTGGGATACTGCTAAGCTCCATCACCGCCCGCTGGTTTCCCCGGTTACGACTGGATTTCAGGCGCGCCAAACCCCTGCTTCGCTATGGAATGCTTGTATCATTAAACGACATACTACTCTATATCCGGCGCCAAACCACAACATTCATTCTCTCACGCAGTCTTGGACCAAAGGCCGTCGCTATCTATAATAAAGGTGATAGCCTTGCATTTATGCCACAGCGGTTTATCACACACTCAGTATATGAACCACTTTTTCGTGCACTATCCAAAGAGCAGGCCAATTTAGACCGTTCCAGATATCTGTACTTTCATGCACTTAGCTTAGTTTCTGTATACGTTCTTCCCCTTTGCCTGGGGCTGTATATACTGGCCGACCCGTTCATTCTCCTCGTATATGGCAATAATTGGGTAGAAGCATCTACTCCTATCAGGATATTGGTATTCGCAATCCCATTCGCCATAATAGATAATTTAAGTGGTTCTGTATTAGCCGCACGTAACTGGTTGAACCGAGAAGCACCTGTGCAAGTAATTATGGTAGTGGTCACAGCACTGGCAGTTGCAGGGGGGTTAAGAAACGGGCTAGTTGGAGTTGCGTGGGGGGTTGTTATCGCTAATATTTACGTAGCTATTCATATGGCCTATTTGGCAGGAACATGCCTACAAGCCAGGATGTACCAATATATAACATCGTTATTTCCTGCAGCTTTGCTTAATTCTTTGCTGTTTGGTTTTTCATATATTATTCAATGGGCATTCAGTTACAAACAGCTAGACTTTGATTTATTAAGCAAGATAATAATTATTGGAGTTACATGCACAATGTTTTACCTTGCTTTGATTCTAGTTTTACCTATCCCATCTCTTTCAGGTGAACGTGACAGATTAAAAAGAATAATATTTTCCACTAATCACCGGAAATATTTGTTTGCCAAAAGATGACGGCGAGTAATATTTATTAATATATACAGAACACACACATGATCCCAAAAATATCTATAATAATGCCTTGCTTCAATAGCTCAAAACATATCGAGGCAAGTGCAACATCTGTTATACAACAGACATTCACAAAATGGGAATTAATAATAATCGACGATGGATCCACAGATAGTTCATGGATGATAATCCAGAGACTAAAAAAACATGACCACAGGATTCGTAGTTATCGGCAAGAGAATTCAGGTGTTTCTGCTGCTCGTAACAAGGGTATATTCAGGGCACGAGGCGAATATATCGCCTTTCTCGATTCAGATGACACATGGCATCCTGAGTTCCTTGAAACTATGTTATCAGCTCTTGAAGACAGGCCCTGCGCAGGGCTTGCCTATTGTGGCTGGCAAAATATAGGTCTGACAGGAAACAGATCCAATCCTTTCATACCCCCTATTTATGAAGGTATAAATAAACTTGAATTACTTCTTGGTGGATGTCGATGGCCTATACATGCTGTACTGATACGCAGCTCGATAATTATAAGTTCTGGTGGGTTTGACGAGAATTTTCAACATAGTGAAGATTATGATCTTTGGTTACGCACAGCCACAGAAAACAAAATTATTAGAGTTTCAAAGGTTCTGGCTTATTACCATCACCATGAAGGAGAAAGAATTTCATCAAATCGCGGCATCATTGCCATCAATCAGTACAAAGTACAAAATAAATATATTAACAATAATCCTAACATTTTCCTGTCTTTAGAAAAGAAGAAAGCGAAACACATTATTCGTAAAGAACTATTGAGGAGGGGTTATGAATGTTATTGGAAAAGGGATCTTAAATCTGCGAAGCTAGTCTTCCTGCATTCATTACGGGCGGGTGGCTGGAAGCTCAATGACCTTAAATATATTCTCCCTGCCCTACTCCCGGAGTCATTCTATAAGGCCCTAGTGGCACTCATGGAGAGACCTGCATGAGCATTTATAATATTTTAGTCAATTCAACTATAATTCCATGGCGCCTTCGCAATCAGTTTGAATTATGGACAGAAAGTCGCTGCCGTATTTCTCAACCAAAACTCTACCGCTGGCTGCATTTTGGTATTTTCACCGATCCAGCAAAACCCCTTACAAATGGCCCAAATCATCATTTCTTTGGTTATTATGATAAATCCCCTTGGAATGCTTCAGGTGATTTGCTTCTAGCTCACGAGACTACATTTAACGACCGGTCGCCAAACAATTACGATAGCGTAACGATTGGAATTATTGATCGAAGAAACGACAACCACTTCATACCACTTGCGGATTCATTTTCATGGAATTGGCAGCAGGGAACTATGCTGCAGTGGCACCCTACTGATCCAAAAAATCTTTTTGTTCATAATGACCGACGAAAAAAACGATTTGTTGGTATTGTAAGAGATCTGTCTGGAAAAATTGAAGATATTTATGATTTGCCTATATATGCATTGTTACCCGATGGGAAGACTGGCTTTAGCCTCAACTTTTCACGCTTGGCAGTTCATAGACCCGGTTACGGTTATGCTGGCATACAGGATCCATTTTTATCAGAACAATCACCAATTAATGATGGACTTTGGAAAATAGACCTTGTTAGTGGCAAACAAGAATTAATTGTCAATCTGAGAGAACTTTCAACTTTAAACCCGATGCCAACAATGGATGGAGCATGGCACTATATCAATCATATACAACCATCAAAGGGGGGAAAGCGCATTGCCTTCTTTCACCTATGGCACAAGACAGAAAATAATTGGGAGGTACGGCTTTATTCCTGTCGACCTGATGGATCCGATCTGACGTGTCTCTTAGATACTGGCGTTATATCTCACTTTGATTGGCGAGACGACGATACAATTTTAGTCTGGGCCAAGCAACCCTATGGCCCTCCTCGTTTTTTATTAATCAATCATCGAGGTGAATTCCACACTTTCGCTGAAAAGGTCATCACCGAGGATGGTCACTGCAGTTATTCACCCGATGGACGCTGGATACTCAATGACACATACCCTGACAGACATGACATGCGCACGCTCATGCTGGTTGATGCACTGACCGGTCGGCGCATTGATCTCGCACGGTTTTATTCACCCAAATCTCGATGGTGGGGCGAAATTCGCTGCGACCTTCACCCACGCTGGAGCCCAGATGGCAAGGAGATATGTATCGATTCTTTGCATGATGGCAGCCGGCAGATGTATGTCATTGATATGATGAGGTATCTGGAATGACAAAGGCCGTGATTCTAATGTATCACCAGGTTGATATACCTCAATCGAAACAAGAGCAGCGTTTCTGTATCCCACCTCATGAATTTCAGCGCCAGATGAGATGGTTGAAACAGGCCGGGTATATCCATGTAACCCTTGAAGCTATTCTTGAGTATGCCGCAAAAAATCAGGATCTACCAGACAAGGCAGTGCACATAACGTTTGACGATGGATTTGTTGGAGTGCTTGAACATGCTTGGCCATTTCTTCAAGAGCACAATATACCATCAACCTTGTTTGCCCTTCCGGGAATGTCCGGACATACCAATACCTGGATGTGGCAACGAGGGCTTCCCCGTCGCGCTCTGCTATCCGCCCACCAGCTACGTATGCTTGCCGGAGAAGGTTTAATCATTGGAAGTCATACCCTTAGCCATGTCCACCTGCCTGAAATTTCACCACAATTAGCAAAGCAAGAGATCGTCCGCAGCAAGCTTGTATTGGAAGAACTACTGGGAAATGAGATACTCCATTTCGCCTACCCCTATGGACAACTAAACAATTTTATTAGAGACATGGTTGAGAGTTCTGGCTACCACTCTGCATGCTCAACCCGGTCAGGTTTCATTAACGTCGGCGATGATTGTTTCTCTATGAGACGCATCGATGTGTACGGCACTGACCGACTATGGCAGTTTCAACAGAAAGTAACATTCGGTACCAACGAATCTAATATGCTAAAACCATTTATTTATTATACACAGAGATTAGTTTCCAGAATTAGTCATCAGTAAACTAATGTATACGTCGATGCATTGGATTTATATTTTAAATATCCATATTTGTTATTATACCAGAGCTGTCAAATACCTATTACTTGTAATCATCAGGCTGTGATTATTATGCATTTACCATTTGTTTCGGTTGTCATACCCGCCCTCAACTGTGAACATGAAGTTAATGATTGTATATTAGCACTACGCTCTCAAGATTATCCTGCAGAGATGTTTGAAATAATTGTCGCAGACAATGGCTCGACGGATGATACCGTAGAACAATTACATAAGTTAAATGTGAAAACAGTAATTCAACAAGAACGGGGTAGAAGTCGCGCTTTGAATGCCGGCCTGGAGCAGGTAACAGGCGAAATAGTATTGACCACCGATATGGGCTGCCGACCACATAGTGATTGGATTAGTAATGTGGTCAGGTGCTTTTCAGACCCAACGGTTGGTTGCGTGGCAGGAGATATACATATGATCATGAAGGGATCTAATATAGCCCTGAGATTTCAGGAACGGAATCATTATATGTCTCCCATGCATGCATATTCTCGGAGGAAATTACCTTTTCTACCGTTTGCTGATGGCGCAAATGCATGTTTTCGTCGTAGCATATTTGATGAAATTGGAAATTTTGATGAATCCTTTTTCAAGGCTGCCGATGTAGAGATATGTTATAGATTATTGGTGTTGACTAATTATAAAATTGTCTTTTGCTCACACTGCACGGTTAGTGAAGCTGGTGAAGAAAATCTTTATTCGCTATTAAAACAAAGATTCAGGATTGGCATGGGCACGCATCTGCTTCGAATCAAATATCCCTTATTCTTCAAAATCAACGAAACAAATAACCCACTAAAACATTTCTTCTGGAAGTTACATTATTCCTCAAAATTATTTATTAGATTAATTAGCGATATATCAAATAAAGAAAACATATCACTTGAAGATAAATTCGTTCGCATTCTAATGTCCCTCTCCCAAAAAATTGGTTATACATATGAAAGTTTTGTTATAAATAAACTACCAACACTCCCCACTCCAATCGACCAGGAGTTAGCCCTTATTTTCATTAATAAATTTAATCATCTTCACACGCGAATAGTAATGTGTAATTGCACAGATGAGTAACACTATAACACGTCTTTCCATTCTAATTTGTACTCACAACCGTGAGTCTTTGCTAAAACGCGTACTAGAATCTATACAAATGGCATATCGGCCATCTGGTTCCTGGCAGGTGGAGATCTTAGTGATTGCCAATGCCTGCTCCGATGGTACATCTAAACTGTTAGAAAATATCAGAAAGTCATCCCTAGAAGATACCAAACAGATTCCTGTAGATTGGCTCGAAGAACCCCGTCCGGGTAAATCCTTTGCCTTGAATACCGCGATTGCAAAGGTGCGACAGTCAGACCTGGTGGCTTTCGTCGACGATGATCACCGGGTTGACCATCATTATCTGGTGGAAATTTGCAAGGCCGGAGAGGCCCACCCGGGGATTTCCATGTTTTGCGGACGGATACTGCCCGACTGGGATGGCAGTGAACCGGCATGGGTGCATGATGAAGGCCCCTACCGCATTCGCCCTCTTCCCATCCCGAGAAGCGATAGCGGGCCGCTGAGCCGGGAACTTACGGCCAATGACCCCACTCCAGGTGGCGGCAATCTGTTTGTAAGAGGCCGTCTTTTTGACCGGGTCGGTGATTTCCCAACCGACCTTGGGCCCCGTGGTCATGATCTCGGAGGCGGCGAAGACAGTGCATTCGTTGAGCGGGCATTCAGCCTGGGTGAACGATTGGTCTATATTCCGGGGGTGCTGCAACACCACTACGTTGACCCCGAGCGTCTAAGATTCCGCTACATATTGCGAAAGGCTTATCGGCGGGCGAAGACCACCGCCATATCGAAAACCAACCGCCAAGGCGTCCCTCTCTATCAATGGCGCAAGTTGGGTGGTTATTTAACCCACTTGTTGTTTTCACTCTCTGCCACCCAATGGCGCTTCTATCTGGTGAGAATCAGCACTGTTTTGGGAGAAATGGCAGGTCAACGCACCAGCTGCTGGCGCCCCGATATTCGTCCTGCCGAGAAGCAGCGGAACCGCTTGTATCTGGCCACCATGGTCCTGTTGGCGTTGACCGGCACTTCCACCGGAATTCTGACCCCTGACACCCGTTTTTTCACGGGGCTGGGCGCTACGTTTGCAATGGCCACCCTTTTCACCTTCGGTCTCGCTATTAAATCCCTTGTGGATTTCACCTACACCGGCCCCCGGCTACCCCGGGAAATCCTCACCCATTACCGCAATCACATCGTACTGGCTTTCTTGCGCCTGCTGGGTTTTGCCTTTCTGATTCTGCTTGTTTTGGCCACACCCGGCGTCGTGTCCTATTATTCCCTGGCTGAGATCAAGGATTTCGCCCCCCGATTTATCACCGCTGGTATTGCCGCGGGCCTCTCCATCGTCATACTGACGTTCCTCCAGTTCAGCCGTCATCTGCTGCTGTTGCCCGCAAGTATTGCCGCATCCTACAATTACAGACTCAGCAGATTGTATCCTCTCTGGCACCGGTTATCGAAAGCCCGTCTCAAAAACGCCGTCTTGCTCTGTTTGGGCATTCCCTTGACCCTGGCGGTAGCTGCAGGTATCACCACTTTTGTCAATGGACATATCTATGCGGGCATCGTTTTTACCACCGCAGTGCTGGTATTCATTCTATTGTTCCTTTGGCTGCGGCCCTTGGAGGCAAAACCTGTCAATGGTCGGCCAAACAAGCTTCCCAACATCATCATGATCGGTTCAGACACCTTACGCGCAGACCGCGTGAACGGTAGCTACCCCCATGAGGTCGCCCCTTTTCTCCGCAGTCTGGCGCGTAAGGGAGTCTATCTGAATCAATGCTTTGTACCGGTCGCGCGTACTGCTCCCAGCCTGCTTTCGCTGCTGACGGGGCATTGGCCTTATCGCTTCAGTGTACGCGACAATTTCGTTCCGGATGAAACCACCCGGCTTGCAGTCACTTCTCTGCCGAAAGCGCTCAAGAAACTGGGCTATTACACGGCTGCCTTGTCTGACTGGTGCGGTGCCGACATGGGCAAATTCGACCTGGGTTTCGACTATACCGATGTTCCCGAAGACCAATGGAACATCAAGTTATTCATACGTCAGGGTCCCAAGGATCTGCGCCTTTTCGTTTCATTGTTTGCCAGAAACCGTTTCGGCAGGACTTTTCTGCCGGAAATCTATTATCTGGGGGGGGTACCCCAGACCCATGAACTGGGAACCGAAAGCCGGCATCTGATCAATAGTCTGGCAGAACGGGAAGAACCCTTCTTCCTCAATGTTTTCTTCTCGACCACTCATGGTCCCTTCGGCTCCGAGTATCCCTATTATCTCCGTTATACTGACTCCGCGTATGAAGGGGACTCGAAGTTCGTCATGGCCCGTATCAGCGATCCCTGGGAGATCATCCGGCGTCAGGCCGAACCCAAGGAAGCTTTCGATCTGGAACAGATCCTCCATCTTTATGATGGATGCGTGACCCGTTTCGACGATGAGGTCCGCAAAATATATCAGCACCTGGAAAAGTGCGGACTCGCCGAACGAACCATTGTTGTCATCTACACCGATCATGGGATGGAGTTTTTTGAACACCATACCTGGGGTCAGGGCAATTCCGCCATCAGCGATGTGTCGAGCAAAATTCCGGTCATCATCAAAGGACCGGGGATTCCCGCGCTCCAGATCGACGAACCCACCCGCAGTATCGATCTGCCCGCCACCCTGCTGGAATTGATCGGTGCACCATCTGAGGCACTTCTCGGAATGGATGGCGCTTCATTGACTGAAAGATTCAAACCAACCCCTGGGTGTCCAGACTCCACCCTGTTGTGTGAAACGGGCATTTGGCTGACCGACCTGCCGGGTATTCCTGAAAACCATCTGCGCTACCCCAATCTCATTGATTTGCTCACCGTAAGAAATCTGGAGTCTGGCACCATCTCCCTCAAACCGGAATATGAGCCACTGGTGATCGCCGCCAAGGATCGCTGGGTGCGGCGCGGGCGTTGGAAACTGGTGTACATCCCGTTGATCGACGGCTATCGGTTGAAATTGTTCGACACCGAAGCAGATCCGGGGTGCACTCGGGATCTGTCAGAAACCCATCCTCTAATCGTCGAGATACTCTGGAGAGCCATGAAACAATGGCTTGACAGCGATATGAGTGCACATGAGAGCAAAATGGAAAGAAGTCAGTCTTAACCAAGCCAAATACCGCTCCCCAAAAAAAAGCCAAGAAGAGGTCAGACTTACCATGCTCAAACAACTGATCAAGGCTAGTTTTCGCACCGCTGGCCTAAAAGTCTCACGCATTGATCATCTGGAAGAAGCAATGCCTGATGACTACAACCACTCCCCTTTCCTACCGAGGGTGTATAGGGGTTCCTTGGACAGGATGCTTTATTTCTTGGACCAACTGAGCAAAGTCAACTCCATCGAAGGCGATATCGTCGAGTGCGGTGTCTCAATCGGTCACGGAACGCTACTATTCATGTTGATGAGCGAATATCTGGGCAAAATGCGCAACTACTACGGTTTTGACTCATTTGCAGGATTCCCCGCGCCCGGCCCTAAAGACGAGACCACACCTATCACTGGAAAGGGCCACTGGGCAAGTCCACCAGATTTGGTTTTGAAAGTATTGCGAGATGGACGCCTGCCCGAATCAGTCATCCAAAAGCGTATTTTCCTTACCAAAGGATGGTTTCAAGACACCCTGCCTAAGTATCAAGGGACTATCGCCCTTTTGCATCTCGATTGTGATCTGTATGAATCCTACAAATTTTCACTTGAATGTCTGTATGACAAGGTCGCTCCCGGCGGAATCATCATGTTTGATGAATACAACGACCGACGCTGGCCAGGGGCGACCAAGGCCATTGATGAGTTTTTCGCCAACAGGCTGGAAAAACCCAAGTCCCACGACAAATGCGACTGGAAATACTATGTCCGGAAAGCACACTGATAGTCACCATTCCGGATCATGAGAGAGCATCATTGACAATATTCTCTCCCTAAATCTTACGCTTTCCCCCATAAATAAGGCAGATTGAACATGCGTTGTCTTTTAATCAATAACAGTCCTCAGCCGGACCGCAAGGACCTGGCCAAACTGGGGGGCGGTGGCAAGAGTCTTTTGGGACTGCTTTCCCGCCTGGTCGATTTTGGCTGGGAACCCCAGGTAGTGGTGCCCGGTGAAGGCCAGTTCACCAGTGAACTGGCCGAGATGAACATACCACATACGATCTACCCCTTTACTCCATTGTCTCTGAGCGATCCACTGGCATCGGCCCGGGGAACTGTGACCTGGCTCAGACTGCTGGGAAAATTTCGGCCTGCCCTGATCCATGCCAACGGATTCGAGCTGAGCCGCAGTTTCTCCCTGGCAGCCGGATTAAGACGTGTGCCCTACATTACCCATGTCCGTTTTCCGGTCGATCCCGAAGGTGCTCGATGGACCCTGCGGGGACTGCCCAAACCCGCTGCCTTTATTTTCAACAGCCATGCGATGCAGAAGAAGTTATGGCCAGCGCTTGGCAACTTGGCACCCCAGGCTGCAGCCTATGTGGCCCACAATGCCGTGGACCTGACCGAGTTCATCCCCGCGCCCTGGCCCGAAGGCTCCACGATGCGGATAGGCATGGTCGCCAATTTCGCCCCATTCAAGCGCCATGAGGACTTTCTGCTCATGGCTGCGGAAATGTTGCAGCAGAGGAAGGATCTGGAATTCTGGATCGTGGGCGAAGACACCCAGGGCACTGGACGACGCGAGGCACTGCGGAAGCTGGCCGCTGAATTGAATATCTCATCCTATGTCCATTTCCTTGGTCACCGGATGGATATACCCGATATTTTGCACCAGCTACATCTATTGGTGGTTCCCTCCCAATTTGAACCCTTTGGACGGGTGATCATCGAAGCCATGGCCTCTGGCCGCCCGGTGATAGGCAGTAACGATGGCGGCATCCCGGAAATCATAGAATCCGGAAAAAACGGTTTGCTTGTGGAGGTGGGCAATCATGGCGGCTTTGCCAAAGCAGCGCTGATGCTTCTCAATTCCAGGGGAAAATGGGAATCGATGGCTCAAAACGCCGTTGAATCAGTCGCAGAACGTTTCTCACTGCTGGCGCATACCAGAACAATCACAGAAATCTATCAACAGGTTCTGGCAGACGGATCGTGATCATGAACGAGAGGATTCTTCTCCTCTCTCAGATTCCCGATTCATGAAGCAGGCTTACTGTCGGTCTCCTTGCCGCCCTTTTTTCGCTTCCCGGTTTTGGATGACTTTAGCGGCTCTGGAAATGGCTTTTTGCCCCCCAGGGAAAGATAGCGGCGTTTGAGCGCCTTGCTCCGCGGCGCGTATCTCAGGCCTTCGGTGACGATCTTCAGGGCCTCGGTACGCTGACCGTTCTTGGAGAAATAATCCGCCATCATGGCATAAGCCTTGGATAGATTGGGTTTATAGGCAATCGCTTTCTGATAGTCGGCAAGCGCGTCAGTCTCCTTCCCCATCAAATGATTCGCGATCCCGCGGTAAAGATAGCTATGTCCCGCCAGGGAACTGTTGGGAACCAGATGATTCACCATATAGGAAAACTCATTGCGGGCGTTGGCCAGATTGGATTTGGCATCGGAACCGAGGGGGGATCGGTAATATCGGCTCAGAAAGTTAAGTCCGTTGCAAAAATGGTGTACATTCTTGAACTGTTCTCCCAGGGTGGAAAATCCTCTTTTCATTGAAACGGGATTCTCGCTGTACCTCCACGCGCAAAAAGTAGGCAACCTTTTCACTTCGGCAGGCGTTGGGCGCCATGGTAACTTTGCACCAGCATCGATTACCCATAACAGAAACACTATCATCATCATGAATCTCATACGATCCACCCCATGTTTAAATAAAATAGCTATCCATACAAAACAATTAATTGTTTTTCATGTCATCCCAAAGTAACGCTGTTTGTTGAGCCACACTCTCCCACCCGAATTCATGACGGGCTCGCTGGAGGGCCGCATCGGCCAGATCAGCCAGAGCATCCGGATCACCCAACAGACCGGCAATGGCTTGCTGCAATTCGCTTTGGCACTCACCGTCCACTCGCAGTCCAGTGACACCATCGATCACCGCTGCTCCTGTTCCCCCGGCTTTTCCAGCAATCGAAGCCTTGCCACAGGCGGCGGCTTCGATGAATACCATTCCAAACCCCTCGGTATCTCCATTGATCTCCCGGTTTGGCATGACATATAGATCACAAGCATTGTACCAGCGTGGCAGGTCCTCCGGGGGCACATGCCCCAGGAAATGCACCCGCTTGGCAACCCCCTGTTTTTCAGCAAGGACTCGAAGATAATCCCTGTCCTCACCAATGCCGATCAGGGCATAATGCACATCCATTCCGGTCTCGAGCAGATCGGGGAGGACTTTGATCACCATGTCGAAACCTTTGCGTCGTGACAGCCTTCCCACGGATAACAACAGCTTTTGCCCGGGAACAAGCCCCATCTTCTGTTTGAGATCTTCACAGGCAAGCCCCGGGCGAAAGCGTTCGATATCCACACCGGGATAAATCAGGGTGATCCTTGCTGCCGCGACCCCAAGTTTCAACAGTTCCTCACGGGTAAAATCGCTGTTGGCGATCACCCTGTCGGCATGACGGTAGACGAAACGCATCACCTTGAACTTGGCAGGCTGCCGCCAGGTGGTGATTTCCTCGCCATGGGCGTAAATGACCAAAGGCTTGCGCAACACCCGTGCGACAATCCAGCCCACCAGACCTTCCGGCAGTACCCTGCCGGCATGTATCGCGGCCACAGATTGTGCCATCGCGATGCTTAAGGAGACTACCAGAAACCTGGCATACATTCCCAGCGATTCCGGCTTGAGCCACCAATGCCGTTGTAGTAGTAGGCGGTGTATGACGTTGGGATGGGTCCGGTCGTGCTCGGCCGAGCCTGGAACCTCGGCGGTGACAATATGGATTTCCTTGTCGCCAAGGCGTCGGTACACCTCGTCGAACCAAACGGCGGTTCCGCCCTTGGTAGGCATGAACAGCTCGGTTATCACCAACAGATCCTTTTTGTGTCGCTTCATCCCCTCGCCACCGAAGCTATTTTCTTCAAACTGTCCCAGCAAGGCGCTTCATAGAGCAGTGGCAGGATGGCCGCCAGCGACTCTCCTCTCCGCCCTGTTTTTAGCAACGCCGCAGCAAGATTGTAACGCGCCCGTGCCAGTCCTTTTCTATAACCCTGGCGCAATACCCGTGGGACTGTCGCTTCCAAGGACTTCCAGGCAGCCACTGTCTGCCGTTGTGCTCTGAGTGGGTCCGAACGGGTGGCACTGTGGGAATGTATGACATAGGCCGCCACCGGGATGCAAATCACACCTGCCAGCCGGCTGGCCGCACACAGACGGATGAGAAAATGAACATCCTCACAAACAGCATAGCCATTGGGATATCCACCGAGCTCAAGGAAGGTGCTCCGGGGCACGGTCAGAGTGTGGGTATCACCGAAGTGATCTTCGATAAAATCGCCAAAACTGGCTTGCCGCATGAGACTGAAGGGACCTTTCCTCTCCACCAGGAGCTTTTTTCCCAGCACCGTGGAGGAAAGTGAACTGCGCAGCAGCCCCCCCTCTTCGTCGCGGTAATCGAAATCGGCGGTGACAAAGTCCACTTCCGGATTCCGCCGGATCAATTCCGCCGCGAGTTCCAATCGCTCTGGATAGTAATAATCGTCGGCATCGAGGAAAGTGATCCACTCACTTTTCGCGCTCTCGACACCTTTGTTACGCGCTGCCGACACACCCAGATTGGGCTGGCGGACAAGACTTACCGGTGGACCATAGGCACTGGCGATTTCAGCGGTACGATCGGTTGAACCATCGTCCACGATGATCACTTCCCTGGCTGGATAGGTCTGCTCCAGCACCGAATCGATGGCACGGGCCAGGGTCTTTTCGCCGTTATAGACCGCAATGATGACGGAAAAATCGACTGACCGGTCTCCGTTCATGAACGCAAACGCCTCCAGGCAGTCTCGACAGAGGAGAAAAGTGATAGATGGCTCATCCCTGCCATTTGGGTGGCCACTTCATAGGATGACAGAAACCGGGTCGAGGGAAATCGCTCCAGTGTCTCAGTCAACAGGGTTTCCAAGGCTTCAAGGGAAGCTGGCAAGTGTCCCTCCTGAAAGTTGAAGCGGTGGGTCTCGAGCAAGGCCGGTTCCCGGCGGGAGCATTTCCAGGCGATCCTTTCGAGCACCGAAGTCGGCGAATGACCCAGGGCGGGTTCAAAATACACATCCCTCACCAATGTCGTCAAGCCACAGGGCAGCCGCCGGCCATTGATCTCATTGCGATCCGGTGGCATCAATGCGCCAGTCCCGTTACGCCCTGGATAACGTCTCCCCGGGGTGATCAGAACCTCGATGCCCGCCTCCGCATAGGCCTTCTCGACATTGTCGTCCCAGACAAAGGTCGGCGGCACCACCACTTTGGGAGCAAATCCGAAGTATTGCCGGAACCCATCGACCTCTTCCTGAACCGCTTCTCTTATCTTCTCCCGGGCAAGCGGACGTGAAGGCAACGACCGTCCATCCATCCAACGACTCTGCAACCAGGAAGGTAGTTTTTCCGTCCGCCAGCTTTCTTGTTGCAACCACCGTTTCAATGATTCCTCACTACCCAGGGCCGCCAGTAAATTCTCCGGCCAGTAGTGGGCCATCCCGTGCAGCTGGAGGTCGAATACCCCTTGACTGGCGCCCGCCTGGAGTGCCTTCAGAACAGGCCGGTATTCCCGTTCGTTCAGATATCGGGCTCGATACGCTCCTGTGACAGCCATCGCCTGACCATCGGGTATGGACAGGATAACTCCGATCGTCATCACCGGATGGGTTCCGGCAGCGTCCTGAAACCGACCCAGGAGGGTGCGAATTTCATCCAGCGCGGTTTCCTGTTGCTGGGGCCCCGGCCCCCAATCATCGCTTTCGATAATCACAACAGGCGTCTCCAGCATGGGCGCTCTCAAGACATTGAAGCGGTCATGATCCAACATAATCAAAAAGGTGCTTTATTTAGCCCGTTTGAGCGGAAATCAAGCATTGAGCCTGCTCATTCTTCATACCCCATTTGCTGAGCGACAGGCAAGACTTGAGCAAGAACACTCGCGATCTTTTCCCGGTTGGCGGTCGTCTTCCACTTGTCCGTTCCTATGCTGGAAAAGGCGTTATAGGGGTTCTGTAACACTTCAGCACAATGTTTGCGTAAAGGGGCATCAAAAGGAATCTGACACTTGGCAAAAAGACTGGCGAAGGCATCCACGGGCTGCTTCAGAATATCCTCATAGAAAATCTCGCACCAATGGCTTTCGTCCACCCCCTCCTTCGCCTTCAGTATGGCCCGGTTCATTTCACGATATTGAAAGGCGCATACCTCTTCGATGGAGGCATCGAGGTAGTCGCGCCATCCTTCGGGCAGAAAGAAACACCAACGTTTGAACCGGCCCTTTTCAATCTTCACTTCAGCCGGCAACTGATCCGACCAGGTGGCAAATGTCTCCGCCCGTCTCCATCCCTCGATCAGGGAATGGATGTTATCACCGGGATGACGTTTGACATAAACGAAAAATGCATCCGGAAACAAGCGTTGCAGATAAGGAATAGACAGTCCATTCTGGTTGTTCTTGTCCACAAATCGACATTTTCCGGTACGGCTGTAAAAGAGCCTGGAAACGCACACTCGGTCATGCCCGCTGGCACATTCCGGTGGAATCTCATGACTCTTCCAGTCCCTTGCGGAAGGTGGATGGAGTTTTGCCCAGAAATCATGGGTTTCACGATTCAGGGAACCCAGATCGGTGGATACGGACAGGGTTTTGTACACCAATGTGGTACCGGCACGACTACACCCCACGACAAACACAGGCCCTTCAACCGAAGGGTGAGATAAATCAAAGCGCAGCTCTCGCACCGCTCTCACCACCCTGGCTTGATAAAATGCCAGGGTCTTATAGACTTTCTCATAAAATTCCTTCATCCATATACCCCTGTTCCAAGGATAATTCTTATGTACGAGTTCGCTGGCTGGTTCTTGTCCCGCCGCCTTAAGGATAGCCCAAACAATTTACTCAGAACCATGCTGCCACCGTGCCGAGAGATCCAAACGGGGGAAAACTATGCCTTTGCCGCCGGGAAAACAGAACGGATCGGTGTCACCCCTTCGGTGACGGCCTTGATCAGCGGCAACCCAAGTTGGCTGGATGGGAAATGGGCTGAGCAGGCCCGCCAACATGGCACCGCAAAATCGATTGCCCTGGCTTTTCTGGCACAAGGACCCAATTTCCTCGATTTGCTCTCCGGTCCTTTCTCCCTGGCACTCTACGACCATGAAAGCCAACAGGGACTGCTTGCGATCGACCACATGGGTTGCTGTCCGCTTGCCTATGCCGAAACCACCGAAGGTCTGATATTTGCCGGCGATCTCAGCACCCTCAGGACCCATCCAGCGATCGATGGCCAACCAGATCCCCAGGCGCTGCTGGCCTATCTCTATTTCCACATGATCCCTGCACCACTTTCCATTTACCGGAATGTGAGAAAGCTGTTGCCCGGCCACTGTCTTCTATGGAAAGGCGGCAGCATCACCCTGGACCGCTACTGGCAACCGCGCTTCGATGACAATCCCAGATCGGAAGCAAAGCTTGCCCGGCTGCTACGCGGCACCCTCAAGGAAGCGGTCTCCAGCTGTATCGAAACGCCTTTTGCCACCGGCACATTCCTCAGTGGTGGACTGGACAGCAGCACCATCACCGGCCTTTTCAAACAACTGAGCCCGGATGCCGAGGCGTTTTCCATCGGCTTTGCCGCCGAAGGATACGATGAAATGGAGTATGCCAGGGCCAGCGCCCGTCACTTTGGAGTCTCGCTCCATGAATATTACGTCACCCCAGACGACGTGGTCGCAGCCATCCCCACCATCGCTGCTGAATATGACGAACCGTTCGGTAATGCCTCGGCTGTCCCGACGTATTATTGCGCCCGGCTCGCCCGGGAGGCCGGTAAAACCTGCCTCCTTGCCGGTGACGGCGGTGATGAATTGTTTGCGGGCAATGACCGCTATGGCAAACAAAAAATCTTCTCACTCTATGAGCGGATACCATGGTGGCTGCGCGCCCTCTTGATCGAACCGGTTGCTGGTCTCGATTTGCCTTTGTTGGGAAAGATCAAAAGTTATGTGGAACAGGCAAGGATCCCCATGCCTGATCGCATGGAAAGCTATAACTTTCTCCATCGCAGCCCATTGCCAGAGATATTTGAGGAGGATTTCCTGGTTGCGATCGATCCTCAGTGGCCACTGCGGCACCTGCGCAAACTCTATCACTCACCGGAAACGGACTCCCTGCTCAAACGCATGCTGTTTCTGGACTGGAAAATCACCCTTGCCGACAATGATCTGCGCAAAGTGAACCGGATGTGCACCCTGGCAGGAATGGAGGTCCGCTATCCGATGCTCCAGAGGCCGGTCGTCGAACTCGCCGCCCGCATTCCGGACCGTTTGCTGATGCGTGGATTCGAGCTCCGCTCCTTTTACCGTCACGCCTTCCAGGATTTCCTCCCTGCCAGCACCCTCGAAAAACGCAAACACGGCTTTGGTCTGCCCTTCGGACTGTGGCTTCAATCCGACCCCTCCCTCCAGGCACTGGCCTATGATAGCCTGGGCAGCCGCCATTTTTCCGGGATCGTGAAACCCGGCTACCTGAACACCCTCAAATCCCGCCACCAGCAAGGTCATGCCTCCTATTACGGCGTGATGATCTGGGTATTGATGATGTGGGCCCAGTGGGCTGAACAACATCACTGAAGCGCTTACCCTTTGCGCACCACGAACGATGGAATGGCCTTGGTGGCGGTTTCTTCTGGTGCTTCGTTCACCTCCTCCCCGAGCGCTTTTCTGGCGATCACTTTGGCCAGCACAATCAGGGCGATCAAATTGTAGTAGAGGTCGAAATAGGCCAATCCCAGAAATGCGCCTGAGGCCGCATAACCTATCAGACTGACTTGCAACATCGCGGCCAGGTCATAGATCCACTTCAGATCTTCCCGGTCCCTGGTGTGACGCATGATCCAGCGACAACTTCGCCAAGCCAAATAGCCGATGGCCAGGAACAGTACCAAACCGACGAAGCCGTGTTCTCCCAGAACCTCGAAGTAAATGCTGTGGGCATCGTGAACGGCTGTTGGATCGGGTGCGTACATTGCAAAGGTGGGGGCGAGGAAACATTCGAACCCCCCACCCAGATGACGATCCCGGGCCAGATTGTAGGCCATCCGCCAGGCGTTGATGCGCCCCATGGCAGAGGCGTCCTCATGATAGGTCTGGATGGTGGACATGCGTTCGTGCCAACTTTCCGGCATAAAGGTATAGATTGCCGGCAGGGTGATCAGCATGAATAAAAGCAGCGTCCATTTGCGGCGACTGTTTCGCAACAGATAAAGCGACATGGCCGCCACTCCCAGAAATGCCCCGCGGGACTGGGTACCCACCACCGCAATCAAGCACAGGATCATGCCCAGCAACAGCAATCGGCGAATCCAGGCGTTGTCTGTGGTCAACTGGCAGTAACGCAGGAGCGGGATAATCATGATCAGTGCCAGACCGATTTCATTATTACCTCCGATGAAAGTCCCTGTGGGCCCATAGACGGCATAGGCACCGCCTGTCATGAGAGTGAACACCCCACCTTTGAACCCATAAAAACCCAGTGACAGAGCGATCACCCAAACCCAGGCCTGGATACGCCAGCGTGTGGTCATGATCATCATACTGACAAACGTCATCAGCTGGATCTTCCAGACCTTGTTCCATTGTTCCCAAGCCAGTTCGGGAAATAACGCAAAGATCGTGGTCACCACCATCCAGAGATTGAAAATAATCAGTAGAATCGTTTCACCGGTCCAGGGAATCTTTTTTTCTTCCTTGGAAACCAACAGGGCGAACATGGTGGTCAGCGCCACGATTTGGGCATAGGGAAAATCGTGGGCGAACTGCCAGGAGAGCTTGTGGGGGTTCATATACCCCAACCACGACCACATCAGAATCCCGATATCCGGTTGCCTGAGAATGAACGGCAATGACAGGAAGACCACAGCGGTAACAAAAATGTCACGTAAAGGAAATCCCATCACTGTACCCCCGTGATTCGTTGAAACTGCTGGACCAGGCGCTCCACCCGCTTCTCCCAGGCGTTATCTTTCGCATAGGCAACAATATCTTCACGCTTCCATTCCTGTTGGAGTGCATTGCCCAATGCCCAGGCCAAGGCCTTTTCATCCCCAAACGGCACCACCCTGCCCAGTTCTTTTCTGCACACCACCTCCCGATTGCCGCCGACCTCTGTGGTCACTACCGGAAGACCGCAGGCCATGGCCTCCAGGAATACGTTGGCCCAACCTTCATTGGCGGTTGCAAGGACGAATACATCGGCAGCAGATAACGGGATTTTCAACTGCTCAGGAGGCATGGGCCCCAGGAACCGAACGTGTTTCTCAATACCCAGTTCCTTGCTACGAGTCCGTAGCTGCGCACCAATATCCCCTTCAGGACTGGCCCCACCCACGATCAGGTAAAGCAGATCCGGATGGCGTGACAAAAGTTCGGGTAACACTTCGATCACCCGCAGTTGCCCCTTGCGTGGAACGAGGGCTCCAACCGTGACCAGAACCTTGGCATTGGTTGGAATCTGCAGCTGTTTGCGCGCCTCTTGCTTGTCGATGGGATGAAATACACTGGTGTCCACACCATTGCCAACCACGTGGATCTTGTCTTCCTTCGCGCCCAGGGAAACCACGTGCCGCTTGAGTGATTGCGAAACTGAAAACACTTGACTGGCCCCCTCCAATGCCTCGAGAATCCTTGCCCGCCGGACTGGATCGCGAGCAAGAGGGACCTCGGTCCCCCGCAATGTAATGGTGACAGGCACATTGAACCATTGACCCAGTTTCACTGCCGCGTAACCATCGGGATAAGCGAAATGAGCATCGATCAGATCGAATCCGAATTCAGGCTTCAACCGGCGCAGCAGGGGCAGGCACGATACAGCCATGAACCAGCCATCCCACCCCTTGGCGATCCCCGGCATCGAAAGGAATCCAGGAAAATGCACATCGATGCCCCGTTGTTCCTCGAACGTTGGGTTCTGAGGCCGGAAATGGGGACGCCATCGGCGCAAGATCCCCTGAAAGGGGAACCATGGCTGGGGGGAGACGACAATCAAAGGCAGGCGTTTTCCGACTCTGAACATGCGCTCGCGTATGAACAAGCCGGCCTGGGGGCGTACCCCGGAAGGAAACAAACTGCTGAGGACGAGAACCCGCGGCCCTTTTTCAGTGGCCATGACGGGTTAATTGTTCGTAGATGGGCCGGTATCTTTCCACACTCCTGGCCCAATTACGCTCATCTTCCACGAACCGGCGTCCTGCTGCCAGGATGGCCGGCCATGTGTCACGATGTTCCAAGGCGCTGCTGATCGCCTTGGCCAAGGCCTTGGCATCGCCAGCCTTAAACAGCCATCCCGTCTCTCCATCGCGGATCAGTTCCTTGTGTCCCCCTACATTGGAGGCAATGACCAGTTTGCCTTGGGCCATTGCCTCCAGGGGTTTGAGAGGTGTGACCAGCTCGGTCAGGCGCATGGGGAGGCGTGGATAAACGAACACATCCACCAGATCGTAGTATTTCTGCACTTGTTGATGAGGCACCCGGCCGGTGAAGACCACCCTGTTGTGGAGTCCCATTTGTTTGCATTGCGTGTGCAACCTGGCTTCCTCGGGTCCACCACCTACCAGCAACACCCTGATGTCTGGGCATGTCTCCAGGATATTTGGAAGGGATGACAACAACAGGGACAGCCCCTCATAGGCATAAAAGGAACCAATGAAGCCCAACACGGTTTTGCCATCCAAGTCCAATGAACGGGCCAACTCAGCATCGGCTGGATAACCGACGACGAACTTGGAACTATCCACGGCATTGGGAATCACGGTGACCTTTTTCTTCGCGATACCGCGGGCGACGATTTCCCGTTTGAGCCCCTCACAAATCGTGGTCACCGCCCCACTCTGACGAAAGACATACGTTTCGAGCAAACGTGACAAATGATAGCGCAGGCTCCCCTCACGAGTGGTGCCATGATCGACTGCCGCATCCTCCCAGAAGGCCCGGCATTCATAGACGACGGGCAATCGATACTGCCTGGCGGCCCACAGTGCCGCCAATCCGTTGAGGACGGGCGAATGGGCATGGATCACGTCCGGTCTGATCTGAGGAATGATTTCCAGCAGTCGCTCTTTGACAGCATGAACCACCAGTAAAGGATGGAGACACGGAAACCGATCAATTATCGTCACCGGTGGCTTGGTACGGTAGAAATCAAACCCATCGACAGTCTCGAAAATCGCCTCGCTGCCACGATGCTTGGGTGAAGTCAGATGGTAGGTTTCGTAACCCATCCGTCGTTGTTGTTGCAAAATCGCACGGGTGCGGAAGGTATAGCCGCTATGGAGGGGAATCGAATGATCGAGGACATGTAGAATACGCATTCAATGACGCCTGAGGAAAGATTCGAACATCAGCAACGACCAGATCGGGGCACTGTAGTCCCGTAACCGGTTCTGATGCTGGTCCACCATGCTGCGCAGGAAACCGGGATCGAACCATCCCGAATCCATCATCCGCTCTCCCAGCAGGCAGTCCCGCACCTTGCCGCGCAAAGGACCACGAAACCACGAGGCCAGTGGAACAGCAAACCCCATCTTGGGCCGGTATAGGACGCTCTCAGGCAAATGGGGTTCCAAGGCTTTTTTGAAGATAGATTTACCCTCCCTGCCCCTCAGCTTGAATTCCGGGGGCAACGTGGCCGCCCACTCCACCAGGGGATGGTCGAGTATGGGGACCCGTACTTCCAGGGAATGGGCCATGCTGGCACGGTCCACCTTGGTCAGGATGTCACCGGGAAGATAGGTTTTAAGGTCAAGATACTGAACCAGGGAAAGAGGATGATCGGGACCCTTGTCGGCATGGTGCCTGAATACCTCGACCGCGTGATACCCCTGAAGCTGGCGACGGTAGTGATCACTGTACAAACGCTGCCGGATTCCATCCCCCATGACCGACACGCTGTGAAAGTAGCCTTCAAGGGGATCGCGTCCCAAGGATTCGAGGGTACTCTTCGCCCGCAGGACCTTCGGTGCCCAATCGAGTTTGGGATAGAGCCTTCCCAGGGTTCCAAACAATGGTCTGCGGATGGCGGTGGGGATCAAGGATCGCATCCTTTCTTCATACACATGCCAGCGGTAGCGGCGATAACCTGCCAGATTCTCATCGCCACCATCACCGGACAGCGCCACCGTCACTTCCCGGCGCGCCAGTTCGCACACCCGGTAGGTGGGCAGGGCGGAACTGTCGGCATAGGGCTCGTCATAGAGCCCCGACAGCTGGTCCACCAGCGAGAAATCCTCGGGATCCACCTCCTGGATCCGGTGCTTGGTGGCATAACGATCCGCCACCTCCCGGGCAAAGTCCACCTCGTTGAAGGTGGGATCGCCGAAGGAGATGGAGCAGGCATTGACCGGCTCTTTCATCAGCCCTGCCATCATTGCCACTACAGCGCTGGAGTCGACCCCGCCGGACAGGAAGGCACCCAGCGGCACATCGGAGACCAAACGGATATCGACCGCCTCACGCAGACGCTCTATCAGGGTCTCGCGGGCGCTGTCCTCAGAGATTCGAGGATCCGGGTTGAAATGCACGTCCCAATAGGGCTCGGGTTGAAACGACTCACCTCGTTCGATCAGCAGTCGATGACCCGGTGCCAGTTTTTGCACCCCCTGATAGATCGTTCTGGGATCGGGTACATAACCCAGGGCAAAATATTCTTCCAATGCCTTTGGATCAATATCGCGTGGCAGCTGAGGATGTTGCTGCAGCCCCTTGAGTTCCGATGAGAAGACGAACCAGCCTCCCGGCAACTCGGCATAATACAAGGGTTTGATTCCCAACCGGTCGCGAGCCAGAAACAAAATTTCCCTCTCGGCATCCCAGACAGCAAATGCAAACATGCCGCGGAAGTGATCCACACAGCTCTGCCCCCAGGCTTTCCAGCCATAGACGATCACCTCGGTATCGCAATGAGTGCGGAAAGCGTAACCCAGCTGCTCCAGTTCCTCGCGCAGTTGCTGAAAATTGTAGATCTCACCGTTGTAGGTCACTAACGTCTTGCCATCGTCACTGGCCAGTGGTTGCTTGCCAGTGGAAAGGTCGATGATAGCCAGACGACGATGAGCCAGTCCTACCCCTGGGCCTGACTCCAGCCCACTGCCGTCTGGTCCACGGTGAGTCTGGCTCTCGTTCATGCGATGAAGAAGATCTCGGTTGATCTCCCGCCTTCCCTTGAGATCAAAGATGCCAGCAATTCCGCACATCAGTGAATTTTCTCCATTAATTGACGGTAAACCGCGTCATATTGACTCACCATCCGGGCCAGACTGAATTGCTCCCGGACCCGATTCAGGCCATTTTTACCATGTCTTTGTCGCCGATCAGGATCGTTCACATAGGCATACAAACAGTTGGACATGGCTTCCTCGTCTCCTGCAGCCACCAGGCTTCCGCTCACCCCCTCCTCCACCAACTCCGGATTCCCTCCCACCAAGGTGGCAATCACGGGCAATCCGGTGGCCATCGCTTCAAGAATCGTGTTGGATATCCCTTCCGCCCTGGAAGGAAGAACGAAGATATCCAGAATGCGCAGGATATGGTTGATATCGTCCCTTTCACCGGGCAGCCAAGTCAAATCAATCATGCCGGCTTTTTCCAAAAGATCATGGCAGACCTGGCGCAACGGTCCGTTCCCGACACAGATCAGGCGAACCTTTTGCCGGCATTCCGGATGCTTGACGATCAGGCGGATAAATGCTTTGACCAGGGTGGTCTGGTCCTTGACTCCATGCATCCTCCCTACGGTTCCGATCAACACGGACTCCGGATCATGAAAGGGACAATCGGGAATCGGATCCTGGTCTGTTTCCGGCGGAAGAAACCGTTCGGTATCGACCCCGTTACAAATTCGGGTAATCTTTTTGCGCGGCACCCGGACCCGTTCGATCAAATACTCTTCCAGTTGCCTGGAAAGCGGTATATAGGCGTGAATCAAGGGCCTGAAAGCACGGCGCAGCCACTGATATTTGCGTTTGTTACCCTCGGGATCGAATACGTCCCAACCATGCTCACCATGTATCCTGACAGGCACCTTGGCAAGCCAGGCTGACAACTGGCATTCGACGGCAGCCAGATTACGAGTGTGCACAATAGCAGGCCTGAGTTTCCTGAGCAAGCGATAGAGGCGTACATACATCCAAAGATCCTGTCCTTCCCGCTTGTGGAGTTCATAGATCGGCACATCACGGCGCTTGAGCCGATCTTTGAATTCACCCGCTTCAGTCAGACAAATGATGGTATGACGGTAGTTGTCAACAGAAAGATGATTGATCAGATTCACCAGTCCGTTTTCAAGCCCCCCCACCCCCAGCCGGTGAATGACATGCACGATCAGGCGCGAGGCCATCTAGCCAGGCTCCTCCGCTGTTTTGAGCATCTTGACGATGGCGGGCAACATCGCCGCGGTAAAGTTCCGCAACGTGGATCGCACCTCTTCGGGAGACACCTGGAATTCCGTGGCAAGTACGAGAGCCGCGGCATCCCTGGGGTGTCCCAGAAGTTTGTCATTGGCTTCCAGCAATTTGGCCAGATGATCATTGATGACAAATGTGCCAGATATCCAGTTCCAACGCCAAACCAGCAATTGTTGCTCGGTCGAATGCAGGATCCCCTCACGGACCCGCAAGATTTCATTGGAAATCTTGATCTCCCGTGGTCTTTCCCAAGGCATCTTCCACACGGGATGTTTCTGTCGCACCAGAACATTCTGTGAGTTGACCAGTTCCCTGCCCTGCGCCTGGGTTCGATAATAGAGGACGGTCATGGAAACCTTGTGGTTACCATCGGAATAGACGGCATTGGCCTTGGCATCCGGATAGAGATACCTCGGCTCCCATCGGGTCAGACCGCCTTCGATCCGCTGCCAGGCCCCCGCCTGCTGCGGCAGGACCAGTTTGACGGGGGCAGTCCGGCTCGCATCGTTCCCGCGAATCTGGCTGGCCCTGAGGGGCCATAGCGCCAGGATCAATACCGTTATGATGACGGTTGAGATTAAACGCGCAGGGTCAGATTTGTTTCCCTCTCTTCCGCTCCCTCGCGAGGAAGAAGGGTCAGAGAGAGGGTGCAAAAGCGTTTCGTGTTTCACAGTTTCCGGCACCTCATCCTCCCGCCAGAATGACCCTATCCAGAACATCAGCATCATCACCAGGCCGAAAAACACCCACCCATAAATATAGTGATCGACACCCAATGCCAGTTTCATATCACTGAAATGGGCGATCATGACGATCATATAGGCTCTCAGACCGTTGGCAACGATCGGAAAGCCGATCGACAGAGCAATAAATCCCAAACGGCGCCACAGGGAATGATAGGTAAGGTAAGCATAAAGGCATCCAACGGTGATCGAGGCGATCAGATAACGTAGTCCACTACACCCTTCCACCACTGACCAATCGCCGGAAGGGATGCTGAAGAAGGTGCCTTCACGGTACACGGGAATGCCGGTCAATTCGATCATCTTCACGGTAAAATTGGCGGTGAAGTCCATCATTGGGGGGATCAGAAACTCGCCCATGGGTACCGCAAAAAACAGAAATCCCAAGGGAAAAGCGATCTCCTTCACGACCTGCCAGCCCAACAGAATCCAGACCAGAGTGACGATCATGGCGACAAAGCACAGTTGCTGGATGACCTGGACATCCACCACCTGGGCAGCCAGCCAGCCAAAACCCAACAAGGCCAAACTCCCCAGCCCACGAAGATCGGGACCAGGTTCCAATGCTGTCAGCACCTGCCGGCGTCGCCAGACCAGGAACAGGCTGATGGGGATAATCAGGAATCCATGGGCAAAGGTCTCCGAGCGCCACCAAATATCGACCATGGACATGAAAGTAGGCCAATAAACAGCAACCAAAACGAAGAGGCCGAGACTCAGACTAATCAGCGAGCGTCGCCATCGCTGGCTGGGTAAGAAAACGCCGTTTCGTTCAGAGACAGAGAGGGTATTCATCGTTGTTCCAGCAGCGAATCCAGACGAGCCAAATGTCTATCCCAACTATAGCGCATTTCGACGAAATCCCGGTTGGCCCGCGAATAACGTGGCAGGTAGCTGCGTTCTCGTAGGGCACGACGGCCACATTCAGCCAGCATCTGTGGATCATCGTGGTGACGGATGGCCAGTTCGTTTGCGAGATCGAGGCCCTCCATGGCCATGGGAGTCGCCAGAATCGATTTCCCCATGGCCATTGCCTCGAGCACCTTGTTCTGGATCCCCCTGGCAATCCGGAGTGGCGCCACCGCCAGTCTGGCATGAGCCAGAAAGGGACGGATATCCGGTACCGCTCCGGTCACCACGATGCCCTCCCGACGTGCCAGAGATTTGACTGCATCCGAAGGGCGCGCACCCACGATGTAGAACCGGGCCTCCACATGATGGCGCAAAATCTCCGGGAACACCCGGTCAGCAAACCAGCGTACCGCATCGACATTCGCCCAATAGTCCATGGCACCGGTAAACACGAACACCTGTTCACCCGGTGGGTAGGGACAGGCATACTCGCGGGCCCCCTGAAAATACTCCAGATCGACGCCGTTCTCGATAAAATCCAATTTGTCAGCCACTTCCGGCGCCAACTGTTTGAACAGTCCGGCCTCATCCTGTGAGACGAACACACTGACATCGAAGTTTTTGGCGACATGTCGGTCATATTCCAGCAACTTGTCACCTTCCCGGCGGTAGATCCAGGCACTCCAAGGAGGCTTACGCGAGGCATATTGCCGCCATTTGTCCGAGTCCACATCGACGAAATCGATGAATTTTCTCACTCGCCAAACGGGATCGACGAATTGAGCCATGGTCGAGGAAAAGACGAAAATGGCGTCGACCGAATGTTGATTCATTATATTCCTCACCCAGGCTTTCATCCTGGCATCGGCATAATAGGGCAGTGTCAGCGGCAGTCCCTGAAACAACCCCATGAGGCTGCGGAGCTTTGACCAACGGGGATCCAGAGGAAGGATACAGGTATCGGCGCAACGGGTCCTGAGTTCATCCACATATTCCCAGTCCCCGGGATCGTCGACGAAGGTTCCCAGATAGACCCGGTGTCTGGTTGCGAAGTGCTTCAACCAGTGGAACGAGCGGATTTTGTCCCCCTTGTTGGGCGGATAGGGGATCCGGTGGACCAGATAAAGCAGATTTGCCATTCAACCGAGACTTTTCGCCAACCAGGGCCCGACCAGTTTGCTGACAGGTAAGGGAAGGTTCTGCCAGGCCTTGATGAACAGCTGGTACTTTGGATTGAGAGGATTGATGTCCGGCAGATCACGTGCCCGGATCAGTTCGTATTGATAATCCAGAGGCTGCGGCTCGAATCCCCAATGGGTTTTGAAACGGTACGAACCGGTGCCCTTCTTGCTGCGTCCGAAATCGAACAGTTTCACTCCCCTTTCCACCGCCCGGCGCATGACCTCCCAATACATGAAATCGTTAGCCTTCAGCGCGCGGGCAGCCGTCGTTCCGCCACCGTAATAAGGCAGAACCTGATCGCGGAAATAGAAATTCATCACCCCGGCCACCGGCTCTCCTCGATATTCGACCATCAGAATCTCACAGGCATCGCCAAAGGTTTCCTTGAGCTGACGGAAATAGGGTTGGGGAAACACAGGCGTCCCCAGATTACGAACGCTCTCGGCATAGACCTCGTACAAGCGATCCACGTCTTCATCGATCACGCTGGTCAGACCAGCCTTGATGCCTTTCCGAATCATCGCCCTCTGTTTTCTCGGTACCGCCTTGAGATTGACCTCGGGATCCGGATCCAGCTCCTTGCGGAAGGTGACATAGAGATCCTTGCTCAGGCGTGCGGAAGCTGATGCATTCAGGCAACGCAGTTCCAGATAGTCCACTCCAAGTTGGTGCGCCATGTCGATCGCTGCCTGCTCCAACGCCTTGCCGGCTCGTTCATTGCTCGCCACCACCCCCCCGTAGACACAGAACGGGGTTGAAATCAGAGCATTGCTGAACAAGCGGCTTTTGATGTGACCCAGGGGAAGAATCCCCTGAATCTCCCCGTCTTGTTCCGCCATCAGATAAGGACAAGGGTGGCCGAAAGCACCCTCCAGTACCTGCCGCCATGACGAGAGGTGGAAAAAGGTGGCCTCAGGATAACTGCCCGCGTATTCGTCCCAGCGGGCGGATTCCTCTGGCGACAAGGTATTAATTTTCATGATTCGCTTCCAAGAAAACGCTTGCCATCGTTTCCCACTGGAAATCGTCCAGCAGGCGACGAACCCGATCTTCCATTCGCCTCAGATTGAGGTAATGACGCAGGCGGGTTCTGGGCCTCAAACCGGTAGGTCTGGGTTGATCGGGATCCATCTCCCAGGGATGGAAATAGAACACTGCTGGCCGGCCTTGCCCATTGATCCGGCGCATGGCCCAACGGGAGAATCGATAGGGATAGAGTCTGAAATATCCCCCTCCTCCACAGGGCAGATTGTTGGCACCGACACGAAGGGTGCTGATGGGGATCTCCAGCAAGCCTGGGGCCGCCTCTGGTCGGAAGGCAAAGCGTGGCGCCTCTGGCATGCCATAGAGGTCATGCTTGACCGGATAAATACTGGAGCTGTATCGGAAGTTCAATTCCTCCAGGATGGTCAGGGCCCAGAGGTTGTCTCTCCCAATGGAATAGCTGGCGGCACGATACCCAATGACCTCGACGCCGGAAACATCCTCGAGCAGCTTTTTGGCCCGGATCACATCCTGACGAAATTCCTGAGGGGATTGCTCAGTCACTCTGACGTGGTCATAACCATGACAAGCCAACTCGTGACCTTGTGCGACAATTTCACGCACCAGTTGCGGGTGCCGTTCCGCGACCCAACCCAAGGTGAAAAAGGTCGCCTTGACGCCCTTTTGCTCAAATAGATCCAGAATCCTTTGGGTATTGTCGGCCACCCGGTGCGGCCAGTCGTTCCACTGATGTTTTGGAATATGGGATTCAAAGGCGGAAACCTGGAAATAATCTTCCACGTCCACGGTCATGGCATTGATCTCACTCATACCGCGCCCAACATCCGCTCTCCAATGATCGTAACAATCCGCTGCGCGGCTTTACCATCCCACAAATCAGGAATCCGCCCACGCTTTCCACCGCTATCGAGAATCTCTTCGACACACTGCCGAATTCTGTCTGGATCCCTACCGACAATCGTATTGGTTCCCTCGGTAACGGTGATAGGGCGTTCGGTATTTTCACGCAGGGTGACGCATGGTACTCCCAGGGCGGTGGTCTCTTCCTGGAGCCCACCGGAATCGGTCAATACCATTCTGGCAGCACGCACCAAGCCCAGCATTTCCAGGTAACCCAGCGGAGGTAACAGGGTGATCCTTCCCTCGACAAGAATTTCATGCAGACAATTTTGCTCGATCCTGGCGGCGGTCCGGGGGTGACAGGGAAACAAAACAGGCAACCTCTGACTGATGTCCACCAGGCCCTGACAAAGGGCGCGTAGTGTTTCTGGTTCATCCACATTCGAGGGGCGATGAAGAGTCAGCACAGCAAATTCATCCGGCAACACATGACCGTAACGATCCAGGACCTGTGATGCAGGTACCGCATTCTCCAGGTTCCATAGCAGGGCATCGATCATGACATTGCCCACGAAATGGATCCTGTCTTCAGCGATGCCCTCCCGCAACAGGTTTTCCCTGGCACTACGTTCGGTGATAAACAGCAGATCCGAGATCTGATCCGTCAGAACCCGGTTCACTTCTTCCGGCATGTCCCGATCATAGCTGCGAAGTCCTGCCTCCACATGAATCACTGGCACCTTTTTCTTGCTCGCCACCAACCCACAAGCGATGGTGGAATTGACATCCCCCACCACCAGCACCGCCAGAGGCGAAACCTCTTCGAGGACTGGTTCGAAACGCAGCATGATTCGCGCAGTTTGTTCCGCGTGGCTTCCGGAGCCGACTTCCAGATCGACATCCGGTTCAGGAATACCCAACTGGCGGAAGAATGCATCCTTCATCGATTTGTCGTAATGTTGGCCGGTATGGAGCAGGACCGGAGCCAACGATGGGTGTCGTTGCAGGGAATCGACGATGGGAGCGATTTTCATGAAATTGGGTCTGGCTCCCACCACGCACAAAATGTTAGCGCATCCAGTCATGGGTTTAGTTGACGTCTTTCTTCCCGGATTCGGTTTGGGTCTTTTCAACATCCCGTTGATTGGCACTGGCGCGGGCAAGCTCATCTTCATCCAGCGCATAGACGGCATCCATGTCGAGCTGCAGCAAAATTGCCTTGCGCAGTAATACCCTTTCCTTTTGCAGGACCTTGCGCAGGCCTGTGATTCCTCGTTCCAGACTGTCGAGACGCTCGAGCAATTGAGGAGAGGCCTTTGCAGCCATCTGAGACTGCAGGCCGCTGAATACCGGACTCTCAGCCTCTTTAGTCATCATGGCCTCCTGTAAGTCAGCTGCATCGGGAATCTCTTCCTGGATTTCGTCGAGCACGGATTGAACGACAGATTCGTCGATTTGGTGGAGTTCCTCCAGATACGCAAACAACAGCAACCGATCGCATACCGTGTTGATGATCCTGGGAACTCCCTCAGTGAATTCGTGAATCTTGGCAAATGTCCCATCGGTAAAACTTGGATCTCTCCTCCATCCGGCCAGTTTCAGCCGATGAAGAATATAATCCTGCGTTTCCTCAACCGTCAGTGGTCGCAGATGGTAGGTGGCAATGACGCGCTGGCGCACCTGGGCCATATGATCGGTTTGAAGCGAAAGACGAAATTCATCCTGGCCCAACAAAAAGGCTTGAAACAGGGGACGACCGTTAATCTCGTAATTGGAAAGCATTCTCAGTTCCTCGAGGGACTGAAGAGGGAGATTTTGCGCCTCATCCACGACCAACAAGACTCTTTTCCCTTCGCGGGCCTTCTCCTTGAAGAAATATTCCAGATTACGCAGCAGCGTGGCCTTGTCGTCTCCATCGTACGACAGGCCAAAAGTGGCCGAGATGATACGCAGGGTGTCTTCGGCCCCGACCTGTGATGTCACCATCAGCCCGGCGACGATGCTTTCATCTTCCAGGGCCTGAAAGAGTGCCTTGACCAGCATCGTTTTACCTGTCCCTGGCATGCCGGTCACGACAATGAATCCTTCACCTTGAGTCAGACCATAACGGAGATAAGAAAGGGCGCGTTTGTGTACCGGACTGTTGAAGAAAAAATCCGGATCGGGTGTCAACTGAAATGGTTTTTTTGCAAAACTATAATATTCTGTGTACATGGCTCAGAACCGCATGTTGATGGCTGCGACGGCGCGATTTTCATCATAGTCCAGATTGTCACCCTTTTTGGATGTCTGCGCCTGATGACGATATTCCAGGTAGGCATTCACATCTTTACTCAGGCGCCGGGTGATCCTGAAGAAGGTTGTCCAGAACACCTGAGTGGAATCCGGACGACTTTCCTCAGGGCCGAAATTGAATTTCGAATATTGCCAGTTCGTTCCAACCAATGACTTGGTTTTCGCCCCCCAGCGCCAGGTCCAGCGTCCATTGACCCCGAACAACTTGTCTTCCCGGTCAGTGACCTGAAACTGCCGTCGTACCGCATAAAGGCGGACAGAAAAGGTATTTTTCGCAGTATGGCCCGTAAATGACAATTGGGCACGTTTCCTCCGGATTGCTTCATTCACCAGCACGGGCAGGTCAATGAAGGTCGAGGTTGGCTGGCCAGTGACCGGATTGCTAACGGGATTACCAAAAGCGTCCTGCTGAATAAAAATCTGTTGATTGACCAACACTGACTGACTGGTCGTCGTGTCCTCGAAATAACGCCCCTGCCAGACCGTTCTTTTTGTCCGGTGGCGTATCAGTGCCCGCCAGACATTTCCCGTGTTTGTCCCGATGTTGTTGTGCATAAAGGTACCTTCCAGCAGTGTCCTTCGGGTGGGATTGATCCTGAGAGTGGCAAAACTGTTGTTACCGAACCCGCCTTCCAACATATACAGCCTGCTGGGCCTCCAGGAAGCACCCACCGTAAAAAACAGGCCATTCTGATTGGTATTGGAGCGGGCTTGGAAATCACTGTCGTTGAAACCACCCCGAACAAAGGTACTGATTTCATGGGTCCAGCGGTAACGGATTTCCCCAGACCCGCTACGGAGTAAAACATCGTTGCTGCTTTGATTGCTAAAGACGGTTTCATTGTTTTGGAAATTGACCCGCCACGTCAATATATTGAACCGATGGCCACTATGGAATGCCACAGTTTCCACATGCCTGTGGCTGGATTGAGACTGGCCATCGGGCGTCAGGGTATAGTCATATCTGACTCTGACCACTCCCTCAGCATAGCCGGCCATTCTGGGTCGCCAGTAGGGACTGACGCTGAAGGTATAGAAATTAGTTCGGTTCCCCGTGTTGCTGAGATTATCAAGCGCTTGTCGTTGACTTGGATCAATCAGGGTCTGGCCCGCGCTGGCGCGTGTATCGAGAAAAATGGCGTTTTTGATCAGTTCCATGTTCGAAGTGGCCTGTAACTGGTGGCGCATGTCGTAGGCACGATCACTTTGCGTGGAGATGATATTTTGCATTCGGTAACCGAGGTCAAACAAAAAACGTCCTTTTCGAGAGCCTGTTCCTCTGAAGCCACCTCCGCCGAAGCCACCTCCGCCGAAGCCACCTCCGCCGAAGCCACCT